>WTBX01000374.1 GCA_013138855.1 Methylococcaceae bacterium | reverse complement strand
CGCATCAAACAATAAGTCAGTTGATAAAGATACCTTACGTTTACAACAAGAATTGACTGATAAATTAAATGCTAAAGTGGCTATTCAGCATAAAAATAATGGTTCTGGGAAATTAGTTATTTCTTATACCAGTTTGGATGAATTGGATGGGATTTTGAATAACTTTAATTAATTTTACAGCAGGTAAAGGAGTCATGAATTCAGTACAAGTTCTTTTTTCATTAAGTTTTATTTTCTCCGTCTTGAATTTAGCTATTTTTCCTGCAACTGCGTTTAGTAATGAAACGACCCAGATAAAAAAAACATCGCTGGAAATGGGCGATTTGATTGATATGCCTCTGGATGATGTTATGAGTATCTCAATTAACGTTGCAACGAAAACGGATAAAAAACTTAATACGGCTCCTTCTTCTGTTAGTGTCTTTACGGCTAAAGAAATTAGCGCGATGGGCATAAAATCAGTTCAAGAGTTATTAAATTTTGTTCCAGGTTTTCAAAGTACGCGTGAAAGTCGCTTTAATCAGGGTTACATGGTTACAGCTCGAGGAGCCTCAACGCCACAGGCCTCCTACAATATTTTATTTATGGTAGATGGACATCGTTTAAACGATGTATCTAGTGGCGGAGCTTTAATTGCTAATCATTATTTGACTACGGCTAATATTAAACAAATTGAAGTGATTCGCGGTCCAGGTTCCGCACTTTATGGTACGAGTGCTTTTGCGGGCATCGTCAACATCATCACTAAAGATAAACCAGAAAAAGATAAAGCCTATAAGTTTTATTTAGCGGGAGGCAATTTAGATAGTCACGAGTTTCATGGGCAGGTTTCAAAACAGGAACAAGGCTGGGGTGTGAGTATTTTCGGACAGTATTATGATGATAATGGTCAAACGTATCATTATGCCAGTAACTTTAGCCCCGACATTATTGAAAAAGATCAAGAAGTTTATGCAAAATTTAGATGGCAGGATTTGCGTTTGAACTTGCGTTATTCAGAGGAAGAATTCAAAGGGCTGTTAGCTGCTGATAAGGATGTGTCAAATGCACAAGAAAAATCTGCCAGACTTGAATATGATCTCTTAGATGCTAAAAATTGGAAATTAACGTTACATGGTAGCTTTCAACAGGCATATATCGCTTTCAGAAATCCTAATCAATCAAGTATTACAACTAAAGATAATGAGTTCAATATAGGTTTTAACGGCAGTTATCAATTAAATGACAGTCATCAGCTTTTAGCAGGGCTAGAATGGCGTTATGCTAAAGTAAGTGGTAGTCTACTTCCCAAAAGAAAGCGTGATGTACTAGGAATCTATATTCAGGATCAATATGCGATTAACGACAATCTGGAATTAACTTTAGGATTGCGTTATGACAGTTACTCCGACAATGGCCATACTCTTAATCCGCGCATAGCCCTCGTTTATAATAGTGATTTTGATGCCACCTTTAAAGTGATGTATGGACAAGCTTTTCGTGCGCCTTCAATTCGCCAAACTTCAGCAAACAGAGGTTTAGGAAACCCAGACCTTAAAGCAGAAGAAATTAAAACCTTAGAATTTGCATGGTTACAATCTTTTTCAAAAGATTTTCATACTTCTGTGACTTATTTTCATAGCTGGAGTAAAAATAAAATTGACACTGTTTTTGCAGAAAATTTTTTCAACAGACGCTTTGTTAATATTGACGGGACTGTAAAAACCAGTGGCATAGAATTTGAAATACAAGCCAAGCTTAGTGATGAGTTTTCCTTACGTTCGGCTTACACCTATTTTCTTGATACCGAAGAAAATCCGCGTCGTGTCGCTAAAAATATGTTTTCTTTGATTGCTAACTATCAATATAAAGATATAAATATAAATCTTAACGGTTATTACCATAGTGAAATAGAACAAGAGACTCGAACTGGCATTTCAAGCCTTGATGATTATTGGTTATTAAATACCAATATTCGTTACAAAGTAAATGACTGGTTTACAGTCGTTGGACAGGGGCATAATTTATTGGATGAGGAATATTTTAGTTCTACAAAATTGCCTAATATGCCAAATGGTATTCCTAATCGTGGACGAACCTATTCGCTTGGAATTGAGGTTGCATTTTGAGTTCACGAATTCTTATCGGTTTAAACAGTTTTTTAGTCTTAAGCTTAACTTTTTTTTCAACAATTGTACTTAGTGATGATACGGGGCAGACAAACAAAGCATCACTTGAAATGGATAAGTTAATGGAAATGTCCATTGATGACGTTATGAATATTTCAATTACGGTTGCTACGAAAACCAAGAAAAACATCAATACTGCACCCTCTTCTGTTAGTGTTTTTACTGCGAAAGAAATTAGCGCGATGGGTATAAAATCTGTTCAAGAATTGTTAAATTTTATACCTGGGTTCCAAAGTACGCGTGAGAGTCGTCTTAATCAAGGTTATATGGTGACGGCTAGAGGAACATCAACAGCACCAGCCTCTTATAATATTTTATTTATGCTGGATGGGCATCGCTTAAATGATGTTAATAGTGGCGGTGCAGTTGCGGCAAATCATTATTTAACCACGGCTAATATCAAGCAAATTGAAGTTATTCGAGGACCTGGTTCAGCGCTTTATGGTACAGGTGCGTTTACAGGTCTGGTTAATATCATTACCAAAGACAAACCTGAAAAAGATAAAGACCATAAATTTTATTTGGCAGGTGGGAATTTAGATAGTCACGAGTTTCATGGTCAAGTTTCAAAACAGGAACAGGACTGGGGTATCAGTATTTTTGGTCAGTATTATGATGATAATGGTCAAACTTATAACGATGCCAGTAATGCCGCCCCTGATGTGATTGAAAAAGACCAAGAAGTTTATGCTAAATTTAGATGGCAGGATTTGCGTTTGAATCTACGTTATTCAGAGGAAGAATTTAAAGGCTTTTTGGGTGAGCGTAAAGTAGAAAACTTGCAACAAGAATCTGGTAGACTTGAGTATGATGTTTTAAATTCTGATGATTGGAAATTAACCTTACACGGCAGTTTTCAACATCAGCGTTTTGCTTCATGTGATGCACAAAACCGTCGCTTATTTACGATTAAAGATAATGAATTTAACTTAGGAGCAAGTGGCAGTTATCAATTAAATGAAGACCATTTGCTATTAGCGGGTTTTGAATGGCGTTATGCCACGGTAAATAGCAATGTTGTCAAAAAAAGCAAGCGCGATGTTTTGGGGATTTATATTCAAGACCAATACCAGATTAACGATCAGCTCGAATTAACTTTAGGGTTACGTTATGACAGTTATTCGGACAATGGCGATACTTTGAATCCACGTTTTGCACTGGTCTATAATACTGATTTTGATGCGACGTTTAAGTTAATGTATGGACAGGCTTTTCGTGCGCCTTCGATTCGCCAAACCTCCCAAGGAAGAGGTCTAGGAAATCCAAATCTTAAAGCAGAAGAAATTAAAACACTAGAATTTGCTTGGTTACAGTCTTTTTCTAAAAATATTCATAGTTCAGTCACTTATTTTCACAGTTGGAGTGATAATAAAATTAACACGGTGTTTAGAGAAAACCCTCCGCCAGGTGAACTTACTCGTCGTTTTGCTAATATTGATGGAACTGTAAAAACTAGCGGGATAGAATTTGAATTGCAGGCTCAAATTAGTGATGAGTTTTCACTACGTTCGGCTTACACGCATTTACTTGATACCGAAGAAAATCCGCGCCGTGTGGCTAAAAATATGTTTTCTTTGATTGCCAATTATCAATACAAGGATATAAACATAAATCTCAACGGTTATTACCATAGTGAAATAGAACAAGAGACTCGAAATAATATTTCTAGCCTTGATGATTACTGGTTATTAAATACCAATATTCGTTACAAATTGAGTGACTGGTTTACAATTGTTGGTCAAGGACATAATTTATTGGACGAGGAATATTTCAGTTCTACAAAATTGCCTAGTATACCGAATGGCATTCCTAATCGTGGTCGAACCTACTCTGTTGGAATTGAGGTTGCATTTTAAATTAAAATTTAATTTTATTGCTTATCAATTTAAATAATGTAACAACTTAAGCTGTAGGCTAAAAATAAATCTATTTGCTACGTTTGCATATTTCATAGATAATCAATCAGTTAAGCTCTCGTAGTTACTGTAATTAGTAAATTCGCCTTTCTTTAAAACTCGAGGTTTTAAAATTTTACTTTTTGAGAATATTCGTCGTGGATAATTACAACCAAAATCAACTCTATGCCGTTGATATTATTATCATGCTAATTGATGACCAAGCGATTGTTGGTGAATTGGTTCAACGCATGTTAGCAAAACATAATGATATTAATTTCCATTATTGTCATGATCCTAAAAAAGCCATTCAAGATATTGAAAACCTACATCCCACCGTTATTTTTCTTGATTTATTTATGCCTAGTATCAATGGCATAGAGTTACTCAAAACTTTACGTAAAAATCCTAGTAGTTCTGACATACCTATCATCATGCTATCAACAGAAGATGACGCAGCAACAAAATGCGAAGCCTTTGAAAATGGTGCAAATGACTATTTAGTAAAATTACCAGAACCTGTTGAGTTAGTCGCAAGATTGCGTTATCACTCACAATCGTATATCCATAAATTACAACGCGATAAAGTATTTGTAGCTTTGCAAAAAACCCAGACAGAACTAGAAAAACAAAATATGGCGTTATTACGTTTAAGTCAAATGGATGGTATGACAGACATTGCAAACCGTCGCTATTTTGATGAAACCATCTTAGTTGAATTAAGACGAGCGCAACGTAATCGACAATTTTTATCGGTGATTATGATTGATGTCGATCATTTTAAAATTTATAACGATACTTATGGGCATTTACAAGGTGATGATTGTTTAAAAATTGTTGCGACTATTTTAAAAAATCAAAAAAAACGTGCCGCAGATTTGGTTGCACGTTATGGCGGTGAAGAGTTTGCATTATTGCTTCCTGACACTAATTTGGAAGGGGCTATACATCTTGCAGAAAATATCAGAAACGCCATTGAAGAAGAGCAAATTCCACATAAAAACTCCTTAACTGCAAATTATGTCACTATTAGCGTTGGCGTTTTTAGTTGTTTGCCAAATATTAATGACACACCAGAAACGCTATTGAAACAGGCGGATATTTTACTTTATGAAGCTAAAAAATCAGGTAGAAATCAGGTTAAATTTAGTTATCGAAAGGAAGATGAGGCTTAAAGGATGAATCCCCAGCAATTAAATCTGGATTTTTTTGCGAAATTATTAAGACAGCGCACAGGACTTAATATCAGTGATAATGAACAAGAAAAAGCCTGTCATATATTAGAAAATCGCCTGCGTGAATTAAGATTTAATTCAACTGAGAGTTATTATCAGTTTTTGAATGAAGGTAGCGTAAAAGCTGAACAGGAATGGCAAACCTTGGTTGAGTTATTAACCATCTTAGAAAGCTTTTTTTTGCGTGATAAAGGCCAAATTAAAATTCTTAAAGAACAAATTTTGCCTGATTTAATTCAACGTAACCGTAGTTCTCGGCGTTTAAAAATATGGAGTGCAGGTTGTTCCACTGGCGAAGAACCTTATTCACTGGCATTATTAATACAAAAACTCATTCCTGATTATCACAACTGGGATATTTTAATTCTTGGTAGTGATATAAATACCAAGGCTTTAGCTAAAGCAGAATCTGGACTGTATTCAAAATGGTCTTTACGCGATGTTGAAGCCGATGTTTTATCGCACTTCACACCTGCTGAAAAAGGCTTGTTCGCTTTAGATCCTGCGATTAAAAACAGGGTGAATTTTCGCCAATTAAATCTATTACAAGCTCCTTTTCCTGATTATCAAATTAACGAGATAGATTTGATTTTATGTCGTAATGTCTTTATTTATTTCACCCCTCAAGCGATTACACAAGTCATTGAAAAATTCACTCACACTTTAAAAGCAGGTGGCTATTTAATTACGGGTCATGGCGAACTTTATCAGCAAAATTTACAAGGGCTTAAGAGTCATGTGTTTGTAGAATCAGTAGTCTATCAAAAACATCATGATGAAATATTTGAAATTATTGATATACCTGAACAGCCAGAATTACCATCACTCACGTTAACTGAAACGTTGCAACCGTCAACTTTGGAAGCCACAGGAACTAGCAGCCAAGCAACCCCTGTTAATACAGATTTGTCACCCGAAGAACACTACGCTAAATCAATACAATCAGCTGAAAATAAGATTTTAGACCTTTTGGATTTTGATGCTAATTATGAACTGGCAAAGTCTTATGCTAATTCTGGTCAGTACCCTATTGCAGAAAAACACCTTCAAGCTGCGATGAATATAAATAGCTTGAATGGTAAGCCCTACTATTTATTGTCTCAGGTAAAAGAATTGCAAAACGATAGGGAGCAAGCTAAAGAATTATTGCAAAAAGTAATTTATCTGACACATGATTTTATTCCTGCTTATTTAGATCTTGCGGTACTGCATCAACAACAAGGTGAGACTCAAAAAGCTGCAAAAATGCGCGCAAACGCACTACACTTATTAAAGAAACGTCCTGCTGATGAGTATCTTGAAGACTGTGAAGCTAAAGTCAGCGATATTATTCGGCATTTAAGCTAACTGTTAGTAAGTGTTCAGTCCCCCTCTTAAAAAAAGAGGGGTTAGGGGAGATTTTATTAAATAAATCCCCCTCAATCCCCCTCAATCCCCCTTTTCCAAAGGGGGAGGTGAATACTTACAACTGTTAACTATGACTGAGACTGCCCCAAAAAACCCAGCATCACAAACAGCGACAGAAGAGTCTGAGAATTATTTTATTTTCGCTCTTTCTGAATGTTTTTATGCTTTGCCTGCAAAAGTGGTACATGAGGTCGTCTATCTTCCAGAATTAAAGTTATTAGCCACCGCCTCAGAAGAAGTCGTCGGTGTATTTGATTTACGCGGCAATATTATTCCCGTCGTAGATTTAAAATTAAGACTCCAACAAACTCTCAAACCTTATGAGCTTAACGATTGTGTCATCGTATTAGAAATTGATAAGCAAATTTTCGGCATTATCGTGAACGAAATTCATGATGTAGGCACGGCAGAAACAGTTAAAGATAATCAAATGCTTTATTCGGCACGGTTTAATAATGATTATCAGCAACAGCTTTTAGCAGGCAGTCTTAAAAAAGACGGCATTATTATTACTTTATTAAATCCTAAGGCATTATTACAGCAGGATTTTATTGTTGATACAGCCGCTAAACAAACGCTTGAGCGCATTACTTTTTGTCCACACGCAGATGATAAACAGCGTGAAAAATTTAAAGCCCGCGCAGAAAGTTTAAAACAACAAAGCCTGCACACTGATAGCATTAATTATCAAGCTCTAGCCGTGATTATGCTGCATGATGAGTATTTTGGCGTGGATTTAATGTCAATTAAAGAATTTGCCGACATTGCCGACATTGATGACATAGTGCCGATTCCTTGTACTCCCTCGCATATCATCGGTTTTATAAATTTACGCGGTAATGTGATTACTTTGTTAGATATACGTAAGGTCATTAATTTGCCGTGTCAAAATGTTCAAGCAGAAGCTAAGGCAATCATTGTTAATTACAGTGATGAATTTGCGGTTGCCATTATCGTCGAAAGTATTTTAGAAGTGATTTATATTAACCCAGACGACATCAGTGCCGTTCCCACTTCTGTTAGCACTGTCAGTGGTGAATATTTAACAGGTGAAGTGCTTTATCAATCAAAATTACTAACCTTATTAGACTTAAATAAGATTTTAGAAAAAGGCGATTTACTCGTAGAAGACAATGTTTAAAGGTAAACCTTCATGCAAAAAAGTAATCAAAGATTAACTCATAAACTCATTTTTTTATTTTTATTCATTTCAATCCTACCCATTGCCGTTATTGGTTATTGGAGTTATTGGTCTGGTAAGGATTCTTTAGAAAAACAATTTCTTAATGATTTTACCGCGATTGCTCAGTCTAAAGCTGAAGCAATAAATTATTATCTGGACAGTGAAATAATGCGTATTGAAGATTTTGCTTCCGATGGTAATATTTATAAGCTATTGGAACAAAGCCTTAATAATGAACTGGAAGAAACAGAAATCTCCGCTCAATTAAATACCTTATTACGCAAGAAAATCGTTATGACCAATAGCGGTTTAACGCATGGTTATTATGAAACTTTGGTTTTGAATCATAAGGGAAAGGTTTTAGGTTCTACTAGCCCAGCCTCCGTTCGACGCGATGAGTCAAATAATGATTTTTTTACCAAAGCCTTAAACAAAATTTATATCAAAGATGTTTATCATGAAAATTCTAGCAATCAATATGCTTTCGCCGTTTCAGGAGCTATACGCAACCATGAAACAGGACAATTATTAGGTGTGGTTGTGAATCGTTTAAGCATTGCGTCTTTAAATGAAATTGTGACTAATCACGTTGGTTTAGGTGAAACAGGTGAAGCTTATATTGTTAATAAAGACGGTTATATGATTACCGATTCGCGTTTTAGCAAAGATGTCATCTTAAAACAAAAGGTGGATACTGAACCAGTACGTCTTTTTCATGCACAGCAACAGAATATGGCAGGTATCTATCCTGATTATCGGGGTACGTCGATTGTCGGGGTTTCCGATGGAAAAACGATTTCTAAAATTAGTGACTTAGGCTGGTTATTATTAGTTGAAATTGATGAAGAAGAGGCTGATCAGGAAATAAATAAATTAGGCTTTCAAATTTTATTATTTGGAGGAATCATGGTAGCACTAGCTTTAGGGTTGGGCATTTTTTATGGACGCTCTTTAAGTCGCCCTATTAGTTCAGCCACACAAGATATATTTACCACCTCTACTGAGCTTTCTGCTACCACCGAAGAACATGAAAGAACCGCCGCCCAACAAGCTGCCGCCGTTAATGAAACCAGTGCGACCATGAATGAATTAGGTCGTTCGGCTCAACAGTCTATTTCTCAGGCAGAATCGGCAAATACCAATGCACAAACAGCCGTTATTCATGCACGAGAGGGGGCTAAAACCATGCACGAAATGTTGGCGAGCATGGAAGAGCTTAGAAGTCGTGTTGATAATATTGGTTCGCAAATTTTACGTCTTAGCGAACAAACGAGTCAGATAGGAAATGTCACCGAAGCGGTTAAAGATATTGCCAATCAAACTAATTTATTGGCGTTAAATGCGGCGGTTGAAGCGACTAGAGCGGGTGAGCATGGTAAAGGTTTTACCGTTGTTTCTCAGGAAATTAGAAAGCTTGCCGAACAAAGTAAAAAATCCGCCGAGCATATTAGTAATTTGGTTGATAATATTCAAAAGGTTACCAATGCAACGGTATTAGCCGCCGAAGCTGGCACGCAAACTGCGCAACATAGCGGTCGTCAAGTCGAAAATGCGCAGCAAGGTTTTGATGTTTTATCAGATTCGGTGAATAAAATCGCAGAAGTGTTACAACAAATTTCATTAACTGCTAAACAGCAATCGAATGCAACCAATCAAGTCGTCGAGGCAATGAATATGCTGAATACAGGTGCGAAAGAAACCGCGAATGGTATTAGTCAAAGCAAATCTGCCATACAAAATTTAAATAAAGCGGCAGAACAATTGCAATCTATGGTTTAACTGAGCCTCCTAAAAGGAGTGAAAAAACAAGTTTTTTCACATTTGCATACTGTAATGCTCAGAATATAAAGGCGGAGTCCAATAGCTTTAGCTATTGGCGAGTTTTGAATGCGCTTATAACAATCCGTTGCAAAAATAGCTTTAGTTCCCCGCTTCACGCCAATAGCTAAAGCTATTGGACTCCGAGTGAAAAAACTTGTTTTTTCGCTCCTTTTCATATCATCAGTTAATAGATAACAGCAGACTCTGCTCAATTCCTCTTACCCTAAATCGCCATGATAGAAGATGAAAACCTGAGGCAAATGTTTAAAGCCGAGTGTGATGAGCGTTTGCAAAGATTAGAACAAGGCTTATTACAGCTTGAAAAAGACCCGACTCTAAAAGATTGTTTGGAAGAAGTCTTTAGAGAAGCGCATAGCTTAAAAGGCACTGCTAGAATGCTTAATGTTAAAAGCATGGAGCAACTTGCCCATCATTTTGAAAGCGTTTTAAAAACGGCGATGAATGGTGATAGCGTCTTAGAAACAGGTGTCATCGAGCGTTTATACAGTGGACTAGATGATTTACGCGCCTTAGTTGCAGAAGCGGTCACAGGTGAAAACAGCGGTATAGAGCTAGACGAGGTTTTAGCGCGTTTAAATAATCAACAAACTGAATCTGTTCAAATAGAAACAAATAATGCAACATTCCCTGATGTAGAAATAATCCTATCTCCTGAACCAGAACCAGAAAAACCGCCTACCGAAGAACCCACTAAAAAAATTATCAAAGAAAAAGTTGTAGAAGCTATTGCGGTCAAAAAACCTGCTCCCAAAAAAGAAGCAGTAACGGTTGAAACGGCTAAAGTCGAAGCAACGGAAAACCATAGCGAGGTTACTCAAGATTATAAAATTGAAACCATTAGAGTTAGAACGCAACAGTTAGATAATTTAATGACGCATGTCAGCGAATTAGCAGTTAATAAAAACCGTATTTCACAACGGTTAAGCGACATAAACGACATTATTTCTTTATGGGAAGAATTCAAAAAACAGCCAGCCGATGAAAATCAACAATCGTTTGTAGAAGAGCTAGAAACAAGGCTGGTGATGCTGCGTAACCATGTTTACGAAGATAATACCCGCTTTGAATATTTAAGTAATGAAATTGAAGAAGGCATTAGTTCAATACGTTTATTACCGTTAAGCACTGTTTTTAACTTGTTTCCACGCATGGTACGCGATATTGGCAAACAGGAAGGTAAACAAGTTGAATTAATCATTGAAGGCGGAGACACGGTTGCCGATAAACGCATTATTGAAGAAATTAAAGATCCACTAATGCACCTGATTCGTAATGCAATTCATCATGCCATCGAACTACCCGAACAACGACAAGCATTAGGTAAAGCAGAGCAAAGCACGATTTTATTAAACGCTTATCAAACTGCCAGCAACATTATCATCGAAGTTAAAGATGATGGTCGCGGTATTGATATTGAAAAAATCAAACGTCACGCGCTCCAGCAAAAACTTTATCGCCCCGAAGAATTAGCGGTAATGAGTGAACGCCAACTTCAAGCCCTTATCTTTAATCATGGTTTTTCAACAGTGGATTTTGTCACCGATATTTCTGGACGCGGCATAGGCATGGCGGTGGTCGCAAATACCATCGAGCGTTTAAAAGGTTATATTGAAATAAAATCTGAAAAGAATAAGGGTACATTAATGCAGTTAAAACTGCCTGTGACCTTAGCCACCTCTAAAGTATTGATTATCAAATTACAAAATCGTTTTTACGCCTTAGCGGTAGAAACGGTCGAAGTGATTAGGAGTGTGGATTCTCAACAAATTTTTACCATTGATGGCAGACAAACGATTTTAGAAAAAGATACCGCTGTTTCCATTAGCCATTTAGCCGATTTATTAGAACTACCTAATAACACTCAAGGTGCTGTTAAAGAATGGATGGCGGTAATTATTACGGTTGATGGCAGACGTTTAGCCATTTTGGTCGATGAATTGGTCGATGAACAAGAAATCGTATTAAAACCTGTTGCAGGCATTTTAAAACGTGTGCGTAATATTAGTGGGGTCACTATTTTAGGTAATGGTGCGGTCTGTATTATTTTAAACCCGCATGATTTAGTGAAAACAGCGCATGGACAAAAATCGTTAGTTCAAGCCAAGGTTGAAGAAATAGAGGAAATCCCCAGTAATTTAATTCTTTATGCCGAAGACTCAATTACCACACGCACCCAAATTAAACGTATTTTAGAAAATGAAGGCTTTGATGTTGTCGCGGCTGTTGATGGTTTAGATGCCTATGAAAAACTCGGTAGTCGCCAATTTGATGCGGTAGTCAGCGATGTGACTATGCCAAATATGAATGGCTTGGAGCTTGCTGAAAAAATTCGTAGTGATAAACGCTACGAAAATTTACCCATTATCCTAGTCTCAGCAATGGACAAACCAGAAGATAAACATAAAGGTCTTGAGGTTGGCGCAAATGCTTATATCAGCAAAGGCGCGTTCGACCAAACAGACTTATTGGAAACCTTAAAACGGTTAATATAAAGGAGTGTTATTTTGATTCGCGTGTTATTAGTCGATGATTCGCCATTAGCGTTACAGGTATTAAAAAAAATACTGAGTAACGATCTTGAGATTATGGTGATAGGTACTGCTGAAAATGGTCAGCAAGGCATTGATGAAGCCATAAAATTAAAACCCGATGTAATTTGTACCGATTTTCATATGCCGATAATGGATGGCTTAGAGTTTACAGAACAAGTAATGGAAATTTGTCCCACTCCTATTTTAATTATCAGTGTTGCCGTACAAGCAGAGCATCAAGACAATGTATTCCGTCTACTTGATGCAGGCGCAGTCGATATTTTACCTAAGCCTTATATGGAGTCAGGGTTTAATGATCCTACGCTAGGACAAGAATTAATTCGTAAAATAAAAATATTATCAGGCGTTTCTGTGTTTCGACGCAAAAAAACAATTATTGAATATGAAGCTCCAATAAGCACTATTCCAAGCCCTAATTTTTCTACCTCTAACAAACAAGTATTAGTTATTGGAGCATCTACGGGAGGGCCACAGGCATTTGAAGCGATATTATCAAAATTACCTACAAACTACTCATTACCCATAATATGCGTGCAACATATCAGTACAGGCTTTTTAAGTTCTTTTATTACGTGGTTGAATAGCACTTGTCAGTTAAAAGTATCTATTGCGATAGCGGGAGAAAAAACCAAAGCGGGTCATATTTATTTTGCGCCAGATGATGCTAATTTATTAATTGATGCGCAAGGTTGTATGCAACTGAGTACAGAGGGAAATTATTTTCACTTCCCCTCAGTTGATGCAACTTTAAATTCAGTGGCGAGCTATTATGGAAATAAAACAGCAGGCGTTTTATTAACAGGGATGGGGGATGATGGCGCAAAGGGTTTAAAAGCCATTGCAGAGGCAGGCGGTATGACGATAGCTCAGGATGAAGCCAGTTCAACCGTATTTGGAATGCCTAAAGTTGCCATAGAAATGGGCGCGGCACAAAAAGTATTGAGTTTAGAGCAAATTACACAAACTTTGTGTGCGATGAGTTGAAGCCCTCCCGCTAACAAAATTTCTACCTGTACGGTTAAAAGACTGGCGGCAAGCTGAAGGGCAAAGCCCTTTAGTTTGCTGCCAGTCCCCATGCTCATAAGTAAGTAACAAAAAGTATTCTAACAGAATAAAGAACACTGGAAGCGAGGTTTAACCTTGAACTTCAAAATGCTAAGATACTTATGGTCGATTACTTATAAATATATCTTTTGGGGACTGGCAGCTACCCAAAAGACTACGTCTTTCGGATAGCCGCCAGTCTTTCAATCGTACAGGTCGAAATTTTTACTTATTCATTCCCAAATAAAGTTTATAAGCCATCGTTCCCATCAATAGCACGCCAGAACACAAAAGCAGCCACAAAAGCCCTTTTTTCCAGTTCATTTCTTTAAACCAGTTTGTGAGAGTCTCTGCGGGAATAGTTTCAGACTCGGTTTTTTCCACAACACTAACCACAGAAACCTTAACCATTTCAGGTAGATTATCTTCTAATGTCTGCGGTAAATTGGCATAAAGCGGTTTAATCTTAGCATCACCAAATAACAAGCGATAAGGCTCATCACCCTGCGCTAAAAAAGTCACCATCACAGGATACCAAGCAATATTAATTTTAGGCACTTGTTCGGGCAACAAAGTTAAAGGCTGTTTTAACATGATGCGCCATTGACTATCTTTTATGCCTGTTAGCGAAAAAGGCTCGCTATTAATTTCACCTGATTCAGTTATTAATCTATATTGCGTAAACCTTTGCCAATAACGCCAGAATTTATGTTGTTTTCTGGGAGGATGTAATATTTTTTTTACTTCTTTTTTTAACTGATGCTTATTCGTAATATGACGGTTTATAGGTGGAAGCGGTGTATTTTTTGAAAACACTGTCCCCTGATAAAACAAACCTGTTTGAGGAATCTCAAAACCAATTTTAGCAATCGGTGCGACACTGCCCGTATTAAACAGCCATTCGCGCTGCATTTCGCCTTGTTCTAAGGTCAATGTTTTCCAATTTTCAGGCTCAGGTTGGCTTTGATGACGATAAAAGCCATTGATAGCGGTGACTGAATGCAAAAAATAATTTCGATTTTTAAACGATAAGCGTAAATATTTCGCTTTGCTTTGACGGGGAAGAAAAATCGTATCTTTAATTAAAACCGTATAACCATGTTTTAAATCATACAAAGTGCTATTGTTTTTAAGCGTTTGCCAACGCTCAAGGTCATCACTTTGTTCCAGCTTTAATCTCAAACTAAAAGCCTGATTGGGAGCTGTCCACTGTAGTTTTAACTTATGTAAGCCTTTATCAATATAAGGATTTTTAATGATGATAAAGCTGCGTTGATGACTATTAGTCGTGGCGGTGGTGCTATAACTAAAACGACTATTGTATTTATCTATTTCTATTTTTAGACGACTGTGGCGGTGTGGGTTTCTGGGTAAGGTGAAAAAATCTAACTTATGCTCGCTATGATGCTGCTCAGTTTGAGGTCTAATGACCTTAACCGTAAAAGGCACGCTTTGATTCTGGCTATTAAAAATACGCATATCGCCATAATCTTGACGCTGTAAACCTTCTAAGACTTCATAAGGTAATTCAAACTGTCGGAGTGATTGTTTTCCTGATGAAATCGTCGCTGTAAATGCAAAACCTTCTTTAGCAGCAGCGGTTGGTGTTAATAATAAAGCCAGCACTATTGCTATAAGAACACTGTTTAATTGATAGCTCAAAAATCTAAAATTATTTAACATCCTGCCTCTCCTTCTTAGCGAGTAGTCATATTAATATTTTTAGTAACTGCTCAGAGTGTACGGAACCGCGACTTTTAGTCGCGCACGAGACCTAAAAACATCGTCAAAACCTATAAATTAAACAGATTAAAATAAGCTCGCTTTAAAGTTCATGTATGAAGCTTCGTGCGCGAATAAAAGTCGCGGCGCCGCCTGAGTAGTTACTATTTCTATATAAATTTTAAGTTTAACACTATCATCTTGAAAAATTTGAAATTGATATTCATCAGTAAATACTTTAATGTTCAGAATATAAAAAGGG
>WTBX01000148.1 GCA_013138855.1 Methylococcaceae bacterium | reverse complement strand
CTAAATCGACATCGTAACGAGTTTTATACCAGTTACAAATCGCTTGTCTTAAACGCGGGATACCTTTGGAGACTGAATAGCGATGAGTATCTTCCCGCTGTGCTGCCTCAACCATTTTGTCAACAATGTGTTTAGGCGTTGGCTGGTCAGGATTACCCATTCCAAAATCAATAATATCTTCACCTTCGGCACGGGCTTTTGCTTTTAATTCGTTAACAATATTAAAAACATAAGGAGGCAGGCGACTGATGCGATGAAATTCTTCCATTAATGGCTCTTTAGGAGGTGTAAAAGTAAAACTGCTTAACTTACTGTTGTTGGTGGGGTCTGTCAATTAAGATTACTGATTATTGAGCTTGAAAAATAAATCACCTAAAATCATAGTGAGTAAATGCTTTTAAGCATTTTGAACTATCGTCGTTGACAGAGTGTCGATTATTTTTTCAGAGGGGGTATATATACACTCATTGAGAGAGCTATTATTCCCATTTTTGCTGGTCAACTAAATTAGCTAGAGACTCTAAAGCTCCATAAAGTCTGAAAAGATTATCAACCGTATAATTTTCTTCATTTTTAGTAAAAACATCCTGTTTTAATTCTCCAAACTGCCATAAATTACCATCAGTTACAATGCCGAAGATAGATTTATCTGTATTGTCATTGATTTTTTGTGAAGCAACCAGTTCTGCTAAACATTGCCCCAGCCTTGTTCAAAATCGTTCTTTTTAGCTTCGACAACAATTACGATAGGTGTTTCTAAAACTGTTTTTCCTAGCGATGATTTTTTAGAAAAAATATAATCAGGTGTTCCTGATAATTTCGCATCGAAAAAAATACTTTTTTGTATCCAGAATGAATAATTTTCGCTATGTTTCTTATACATTTCCCTTAATAGTGGGGAGATAATTAACTCGCTGCGAGCAGCTTCCGACGAAAAAATATCAATGTTTTCCTTATTAAATTTAAAGTCATCAATAAAATTTTGCGATAAAGGTATTTCTTTATTTACTATAAAAATTTTCTCTTGATACTTTATGTTATATGCCTTTTGCACTTCGGAAATGTTTTTAAATTCGCTAAATGACATAAAGTATCTCTTTCAAATTAAATCAATGATTCTTCCTTTTTATAACTCTTCGCGCAAGAACTAGAAAAAAGTGAAAACCCTGTTTTTCACTCCAAACTCTATCAGGCTTGAGCCGCAAGAATATTCTGAACTCGAATTAAATCTTCAGGCGTATCTATGCCAGCTTCAGGAGGTCTTGCCACTGTTTTAACTAGAATTGACTCACCTTGCCATAAAATTCTAAGTTGCTCTAAAGACTCAACAGCTTCTAAAGGTGAGGCTTCCCATTGACAATAGGCTTTTAAAAATCCAGCTGTATAAGCATAAATACCAATATGACGAAGATAGAGCATAGTAGTAGGCAAGTTTTTTGAAGCGTGGCTAAAGCTATCTCTATCCCACGGAATCGGCGCACGACTAAAATAAAGTGCGTAACCCTTTTTATCGGTGATGACTTTTACCGCATTAGGGTTAAAAACTTCGTCGGCTGAATCAATCGGTGCTGCTAAAGTTGCAATCCCCGCGTGCCATTGTGCCGCTAAGGAATGAGCGACATCACTGATATAGTCAGGGGGAATGAGAGGTTCATCACCTTGAACATTGACGATAATATCATCATCATGCCAGCCTAGTTTTGCCGCAACTTCGGCAATTCTTTCCGTCCCACTTTGATGATTTGCATCGGTCATCACCACTTCTATTCCAAGGTCTTCAACGACTTTGAAAATACGCTCATCATCGGTAGCGACCACAACTTGCTCAGCGTTTGCTTGCAAGGCTTTCTCGCAGACATGGGCAATCATAGGCTTACCCGCGATGTCCAATAACGGTTTACCAGGTAAGCGCGTAGAGGCGTAACGCGCAGGAATGACGACTTTAAACTGACTCATTTATTTATGCAGCGCGTCAATTTCGTCTTGAGATAAAGCACGGGCTTCGTCTTCCAACATCACTGGAATAGCATCGCGTACAGGAAAAGCCAAACCATCGGCTTTACACAATAATTCCTGCTGTTGTTGATCGTAAATTAATGGACTTTTACACAAAGGGCAGGCGAGAATATCAAGTAGTTTTTTATCCATGTTTTTCTTTAATTAACACTAATAATTGTTCTAAAAAGGAATCGGGTAACTGAGGCGTGACAGGAACAGCCCAGTGTTTGGCATTGGAAAATTCGTGACATTTTACGGCATCTTTTTCAGTCATTAATACCGCATTATTATCATCAAAATTAATATCTTTTGCTCTGAAACGATGATGATCAGGAAAAGTATGGTTTTCAGTTTTTAAACCCAGCGTGGCTAGCATTTTAAAAAAACGCTGAGGATTACCAATAGCTGCTAAAGCATGACAGTTTTGCATTTTAAATTCACTGAGGCTCTTGCGTTCATGGGTCACTAAATTTACCGCAGAGTCAGCCGCTAAAGTCATTGAAATTTCATCATCTTGAGTTTTTCCCCCATTAATAATGACAAAATCAGCTTCTTGAATGCGTTCTTGCGGTTCGCGTAAAGGGCCGCAAGGTAAAAAATAATTATTACCAAAACGCCGTTGTCCATCAATAACCACGATTTCAATATCACGTTGCAAGGCGTAATGCTGCAAACCATCATCGGTTAAAATAATATCGCAAGCATCTTTATTTATTAGTAATTGCGCCGCTTCCACACGCAAAGGCGCGGCCGCAACAGGACAGTCAGTTTGTGAGGCAATCAATACTGCTTCATCACCAGCATGTGCGGCTTTAGTGCTTTTATAGACTCGAAGAGGCCAGTTTTCATTATTCCCGCTATAACCGCGAGTGACAATACCGACCTTAAAGCCACGTTGTTGTAACTGTTGGGCTAAGAAAATAACTAGAGGTGTTTTTCCTGTACCACCGACGGTAATATTACCGACTACCACCACAGGAACGGTAAGTTTAGTGCTTTTTAAAAAGCCTTTTCGATATAAAAAACGTCTAAAACGAACAATATCTATATATAAAAAAGACAAAGGTGATAACCATGCGGCAACATAGTAGTCTTCATACCAAAGTTTATTTGCCCAGCGTTCCAGTATTTTTTTCATTGCAGAGCCTCAGGTTCTTTAGTAGCAAAGGCGATATGTTTAAAACCGACTTGGCTAACAATGTCTAAAGCTCGGATAACCACTTGATGTGAGGCCTTGCCGTCGGCACTAATTACAAAAGGCGTTTCAGGACGGTTACCCATTGCCTTAATTAACTCTCTTTTTAACGTTGTTACTTTAGGGTCAATTAGCTTCCCTTTCATGTCATCATCCGTAGAAATAAAATAATTCCCTTCATGATCGATTAATAGAGTAATTGATTTATTATTATCAGGTGTTTCTTCACCCTTAGCTTCGGGTAAATTAATATTTAAGCCTGTTTCTCGTGTAAAAGTAGTGGTCACCATAAAAAAAATCAACAGTAAAAAGACCACATCAATCATCGGTGTTAGGGTGATTTCTAAAGGCGGGCGTTTATTTCGATGAAAGTTCATTGCTGCTCTCTCTGTCACCGTGAATAATATCGACTAATTTTAATGACTCTTCTTCCATTTTTAAGACATATTCATCAATTAAACGCTCAAAGTAACGATGAAAAATTAAACTGGGAATCGCAACCGTTAACCCTGCTGCTGTAGTGATTAAGGCTTCTGAAATACCGCCTGCTAACACAGCGGGATTACCGACACCATTTTCCATAATGGCGGCAAAGACTTTAATCATCCCTAATACTGTCCCGAGTAGACCTAATAAGGGGGTAATGGAAGCAATCGTGCCTAAGGTATTTAAAAAGCGTTCTAATTGGTGAGCGACTTGTCGTCCTTGCTCTTCAATGCTGGATTTCATGACATCGCGGCCATGATTCCTATTTTCTAAGCCCGTTGCTAAAATGACTCCTAGTGGCGAGTCATTTTTGAGTCTACGAATGGTATTCTCATTAATTTGATTTTTTTGCGCTTCTTTCCATATTTGTGGAACTAAGTGCAAGGGCAGAATTTGTTTTCTGCGTAGTGACCAAAAGCGTTCACCAATAATTCCCATCGCAGCTATTGAGCATAAGATGATTGGAATCATTAGCCAGCCACCGTTTTTTATTAATTCAAACACGCGTTATACCCTTTTAGTTATCTCTTTTTAAATCGCGATAGAAATTCTCATGAGTACCGAGTAAATATAAGATGTGTGACTTTATATTAATCATCAAAAATATAAGGTTCGGCTTGAGTTTTATCCAATTCTTTTGATATTAATAATTCTTTAATAAAATTAATTGGCAAATCAGGGTTATCTAAGGCTGTTTTTTCTACTCTTGCCAGAAATTCAATTTGCTCGCTAACAGAATAACTTTCAGATTTAGCAGAAGTTTTTACATTTTTATATAAATCATTAGTAATTCTTATTGATGCCATATTAAGTACCAAAACAAATTTTTTTGGTACCTACTTTAAATTTCAGGATATTGGAAACGCGACTTCTAGTCGCGCACGAGTCATACTTACTCAAACTATAGAAAAGGACACACGGCGCGACTAGAAGTCGCGTTTCCGTTATTATGCTTTTCCCTGTTTTTAAAGTAGATACCTTAAATCCTTAATCGCGCTTGACGCATAATAGCCTTTAAATCAGTAACTGTTTGTTCAAGTCCAGAAAATACCGCTTGAGCGATAATAGAATGACCAATATTAAGTTCTACAATTTCAGGAATGTAACAAATTTCTTCAACATTATGAAAATGTAAGCCATGTCCTGCATTGACTTGTAAGCCTGCTTGATACGCATAACGCGCTGCGTGTTGAATGCGTTGCCATTCCTGTTTTTGCAGTTGTGGCGTTACCGCATCTGCATAAGAACCTGTGTGTAATTCAATCACAGGTGCGCCAGCTAAAACTGCTGCATCAATTTGTTTTTCTTCGGGGTCGATAAATAAAGAAACCTCGATATTTGCATCGGCTAAATCAGCACACGCCGCTTTCATGCGTTCAGCTTGTGAAGCGACATCTAAACCGCCTTCAGTTGTCAGTTCCTCACGTTTCTCAGGAACTAGGCAGCAAGCCGCAGGTTTAACTTTTCGCGCAATCGCAATCATTTCATCAGTGACAGCCATTTCTAAATTTAAACGGCTATGAATCATTTCGTTTAATAAAAAAATATCTCTATCTTGAATATGACGACGATCTTCACGCAAGTGCGCGGTAATCCCATCTGCGCCTGCTTGTTCTGCAACTAAAGCGGCTTGTACAGGTTCAGGGTAGTTTGTTCCTCGCGCCTGACGTAATGTTGCAACGTGGTCAATATTTACGCCTAATAAAATAACTTGTTTTTCCATTTCAAATTTTCTTTAAATTAAAGGTAAATCAATTTTAAAATTCATCACCAAAGCCAAGGCTTTGTAAAGCACGTTCATTATTTGACCAGCCTTTTTTAACTTTTACCCAAAGTTGTAGATAAACTTTTTTCTCAATGAGTTTTTCTATATCTAAACGTGCATCCGTGCCAACTTTTTTTAATAATTCGCCTTGTTTGCCGATGACAATATTTTTTTGACTATCACGTTCCACCCAAATCGTGGCATAGATTTTATTAATCTTATCCAGTTCTTCGTAACGCTCAATTTCAACCGTTAGAGAATAAGGTAACTCATCACCTAAACGGCGAGTTAATTTTTCTCTTACAATTTCAGCGGCTAAAAAACGCTCAGGTCTATCGGTAATCTGATCTTCGGGATAAATTAAATCACTTTCTGGCAATTGCGCCATAATTAGGTCGTCTAATTGCGCTAGGTTAATTCCTTTTAGCGCGGAGACGGGAATCATATCCGTAAAAGAATATTTCTTTTTGGCTTCGGTAAAAAATTCAAGAATAGCTTCCTTATCTTTCACGCGATCAATTTTATTAACCACTAAAATAACAGGGACTCCTGCTTTTTCGAGTTTTTTAAAAATAACCTCGTCATAGTCTTGCCAAGCTAGTCCATCAATAAGCCAAACAGCTATATCAACCCCTAATAAAGTCGTATCTGCGGTACGGTTTAAATAACGATTTAAGGCACGCTTTTCACTTTGATGCATTCCAGGGGTGTCCATATAAATGGCTTGCCCTTTATCACTCGTATTGATGCCTAAAATGCGATGACGAGTCGTTTGTGGTTTGCGCGAGGTAATGCTGATTTTTTGCCCTAACAAGTGATTCATTAGGGTTGATTTGCCAACATTAGGACGACCAATTAAGGCAACATAACCACAATTCATTTTTTCTCTCTTTGTAATAAATTCAACATTTTTTCAGCGGAAGCTTGTTCGGCTTTTTTTCTGGAACTACCTTCGCCAATACACTTTTCATCAATCAATGATGTACGACAAACAATCTTAAAGGTTTGTGAATGAGCAAGACCTGACATGCTAACAAGCTCATAATCTGGCAACTCTACGCCTTTAGATTGCATGAGTTCTTGCAATCGTGTCTTAGGGTCTTTTTGACCATTATCTGTACTTAAATGACTGAGTTTTTTCGCAAAAATTTCTAAAACCCATGCTTGGCAAGCTTCTATACCTTGATCTTTAAATAATGCCCCGATAATGGCTTCTACCGCATCAGATAAAATGGAATCGCGCCGAAAGCCACCGCTTTTTAATTCACCTGAACCTAAAATCAAATAATCACCTAGCTCATGCTCTCGGGCAATACTCGCTAATGATTCTTGATTGACTAAGCTTGCTCTAAGACGACTTAATATGCCTTCGCTGGCATCGGGAAATAACTCATAGAGCTTTTGGGCAATTACAAAGCCTAAAATTGAGTCACCTAAAAATTCTAAACGCTCGTTATTATTAGCCCCCATGCTCCTATGTGTTAACGCGATACGAAAAAGCACAGCTTGTTTAAATGTTA
>WTBX01000311.1 GCA_013138855.1 Methylococcaceae bacterium | reverse complement strand
CCCCTTCGCCTTTTTTAATCGGAATAATCGGCAAAGTTTCATGGTCTTTCATTTGGGTACAAGGATGCCATAAAACCGATAGGTCGCGTGCAGCAAAGGATTGGTTGTTCATGGTTTAAGGTGATTTTTGAGGCTGTAAGGAATGCGGATTTAATAACTAGATCAAAAAATTTATAAACCATGAAGGGCATGAAGAACATGAAGATTTAATAATTTACCTTCATGAGCTTCATGGTGAAAATATATTTTAAGCTTGGGATGTTATTGTGTTTCATTTCTAAGCGAGGTTTAGATATTTATTTTTCGTAGAGAATTTATTTCTTAACCCGCGTCACAAAGCGCATTTAATAATGGGTTTAATTTAGTCTGCTGACGAGACTTTTGTAAACGATGAGACAAAATAATACTTTTTAATTCTAATAATGCCTGTTCAAAATCATCATTAACGATTAAATAATCAAACTCATGATGATGACTCATTTCAGTCACCGAGTCTTTCATGCGTCTAGCAATAACTTCTTCACTGTCTTGCCCGCGACTTTCTAAGCGTTGCTGTAAGACTTCAATCGAAGGCGGCAAAATAAAAATAGATTGGCAATTAGGCATCATGGTTCTAATTTGTTGCGCACCTTGCCAGTCAATTTCTAAAATAACATCAATGCCTTGATTAAGATTTTCGGTAACACTGAGCTTTGATGTGCCATAAAAATTATCAAAAACCTGTGCGTACTCAAGAAAATCATGCTGCGTTTTCATTTTCTTAAACTCATCAACACTGATAAAAAAATAATCTTTACCATGTTGTTCACCTTCACGCATCGCGCGAGTGGTATGTGAGACCGAAACGCTTAGTTGTTGCATTTCGCTAAGTAATTTTTTAACAAGACTCGTCTTGCCAGCACCTGAGGGGGCTGAAATAATATAAAGTTTACCTTGGTTCATAATCATTCAATATTTTGGATTTGTTCGCGCATTTGTTCAATTAATACTTTTAGTTCGATGGAGATTTGAGTCATTTCTTGATCGGCAGATTTAGAACCTAAGGTATTGGCTTCGCGGTTCATTTCCTGCATTAAAAAATCTAAACGTCGTCCAACAGGTTCTTTTTGCTGTAGAAGCCGAATAACCTCGCTGATATGCGTTTCTAAACGATCTAGCTCTTCGGAAACATCAAGTTTTTGCATAATCAAAACCATTTCTTGCTCAAAACGATCTAAATCAGGCGTGGCAACTAACTCATTAATACGCTCAAGAATTCTTGCGCGTATCAACCTTAATACTTTAGGCATTCTTTGGTGGGCTGTTAGCACATGAACGCTCATTTTTTGGCAGCGTTCTTCTAATAATAGCTTGAGTTTTTCGCCCTCACGCTCTCTGACATCTAACATTTGTATGAGCGCGATGTTTAACAGCACATTGACACCTGATTTTAACGAATCTTTATCCAGCTCAGTTTCTTGCTGTATGCCTTGAAAAGCTAAAACATCTAATGCTGAAAAACTTGCAGGGTTATCCATTGACAGCTCAATCTTTTTAACCGTTTGCAGCAAATCATCTACCGCTTGCTGATTAATATTAAATTGTTGCTGATTTTTATTATGCTTTTTATAATTTAAACTACATTCAATCTTGCCGCGTTTGATTTTCGCATTAATTGCACTGCGTAAATCGGCTTCAAGAAAACGTAATCGCTCAGGAAGTTTGAATGATATATCACAATATCGATGATTAACCGAGCGTAATTCACAATTTATGGTTAAACTGCCTACTTGAGCTTCGCTGCTGGCAAAAGCTGTCATGCTTCTTATCATTTCTTTACCCGTATACTTTTATCATGGCTGAATATTACGACCCTAAAACCTATCCAACCGAATGGAATTATTTACAATCTGGCACTATTATAGACCAGTATATGGTCGAACGGGAATTGGCGCATGGTGGCTTTAGTTCTGTTTATTTGGCAAGGCAATTAAAAGATCAAATACAGGTGGCGATTAAAGAGTTTTTACCTAGAAAACAAGCACATCGTACTTGGAATAATATTGTTGTGCCGAATAGTGAGGAAGATAAAGTTCTCTTTAATAAAGGTCGAGCATTGTTTTTTGAAGAAGCCAAAGTTTTAGCGGAACTGAAACATGAAAATATTGTTGAAGTGATTAATTTTTTTCAAGCGAATTCTACCGTCTATATGGTGATGAATTATGATTACGGCTTGGGTTTGAATCAAATTATTGCAGATAATGACATTCCTGTTACTGAGAAATTTTTGGTGGAAATTTTTACACATTTATTAAAGGGACTGACAAAAATACACGATAATAAAATGGTGCATTTGGATATTAAACCAGGAAATATATTAATTAGACCTGAAAATGATCCTTTATTGCTAGACTTCGGGGCGATTCAAAGACTGGCAGAACTTGCGAAAAGTAGCCAGCCTTTAGTCATTACTAATGGATTTTCGCCTATAGAACAATATGCAAGCAAAGCGAGGATTGGCGCGTGGACAGATATTTATGCAGTTGGCGCGAGTATGCGTTCTTGTTTAGATCGTAAAGCCATGTTGCCCTCTCCCGAAAGGCTTAAGCAGGATACAACCGTCCCCGCCGTTAAAGCCTATAAACGTAAGTTGCCTGTGTATTTGTTAGAAGCGATAGATTGGGCAACCGAACTCCAGCCTGCAAAAAGACCGCAAAACACGCAAGCCTTAATCGACGCGCTGAACCCCGCTTAAATTAAGTGACTGCTTTTATTCTTGCCGTACAATTTTTAACCCGTATCCCTGTCCCTTATAGTATTAAGGCTAGTGATGAGCAACTAGGACAATCGGTATTATTTTATCCTGTCATCGGTTTGTTTATTGGCGGATTTTTAGCGTTAGTCGCTTTTTTGTTGCAAGGTAATGCCATCTCGTTACAAGCAGCTATTTTATTGACTTTTTGGGTGCTAATTACAGGAGGTTTGCATTTAGATGGTCTCGCTGATTGTGCGGATGGTTGGGCTGGAGGATTAGGAAATCCTCAGCGAAGTTTAGAAATAATGAAAGACCCCGCTTCTGGCGCGATTGCGGTAGTCGTCTTGATATTAGTGCTATTGCTAAAATGGACAGCGTTATCTAGCTTGTTAGAACAGGACGAGGGATTTAGTCAGCTAATTATCATCCCCGCTTTAGGACGAAGTGCTATTTTGGCGTTAATGCTTTCCAGTCCTTATGTCAGTCCTAATGGTTTAGGCGAAAAGCTAATACGATACCTGCCAAAAACAGCGGCCGCCCTTGTTCTATCAACTATGCTTGCTCTCGGATTTTATATTGTTGGTTTTTGGGCTTTGTTCTATGCAGGTCTAATGTTATTAGCGATACGCTTTTTAGCTCATCAGCGTTTAGGCGGTGTTACGGGTGATGTGTATGGGGCAGCGGTTGAATTATTGGAAATGGTATTATTAATAGCCGTCGTTTTTCACTGACTTTCCAAAGCAAAACACGGGCTTATAATTTGGAGTCCAATAGCTTTAGCTATTGGCGTGGTGCAGCAGGACTAAAACTTTTCGACCTGTACGGTTAGATTTTCAAATTAAGTTAAATAGGTGTCGGAACCGCGATCTTTTAGTCGCGGAAAGCGTTAATAATTTGCTTTAACTTACAAAAAAACGTCTTTTCATTGCAGGTATTCCGCGACTAAAAGATCGCGGTTCCAAGTTAGCCTGTAACTGCTCTGCTGCGAGAAATTTAAAGTTTGAATTTTTTTTGACTTACCTGTTTTAATAGCTTCTAAAATTCGCCAATAGCTAAAGCTATCGGACTCCGACTTTATATTTTAAACGTAAAAAACAAGTTTTTTCACTTCTTTGCGTAACATCAGTCAATAACACAAACTGTTTATGAGTACCCCAAATATGAATCCTAATATATTTAAAAACATCAACTTATTTCAGTATGTTACGTTTGAGTCTGTCGCTGCATATTTAGATAAATGTCAAAAGAAGCAACTTCAAGTAGGTGATATTCTATTATCGCCACAAAAATATAATCAAAATATTTATATACTCATTACAGGAAAATTACGAATTCATCTTAATTCAATAGACACTCAGCCTTTAAATGTTATTGATATAGGAGAGTGTGTTGGCGAAATGTCAATTATTGATTCTTTAGAGCCATCGGCTTATGTAATTGCAGAACAACATTCAGTTGTTTTAGAGTTAAACCAGCAAACTCTATGGGAAATGATTGATGGTTCGCACACAATTGCAAAAAACTTATTATATATTTTAAGCTGTAGAGTTCGTCATGGACACGGCGTTATTTCAGACGGTATTGAGGTGCAAAAAAAATTACAGCACGATGCAATGGTGGATGGTTTGACAGGCCTCTATAATCGACGCTGGTTTAATGAAATGTTTAAGCGACAATTTAAACGCTGTCAAACAGACAATATTGCGCTTTCTGTGATTTTGCTTGATATTGATTATTTTAAGAAAGTTAATGACCAGTTTGGTCATCCGATTGGCGATTTAGTGCTAATTAAAATTTCAGAACTGCTACAGCGTTGCTTACGTTCTTGTGACACATTAGCGCGTTTTGGGGGTGAAGAGTTTATTATTACTTTGCCAGAAACAGCGTTACCTGAGTCATTAATTGTAGCGGAGCGAATTCGCGTTACGGTTAGTGAGCTATCAATACAAGATAATGCACAAGAAGCTTTGCCTACGGTAACGGTTTCATTAGGCGTGGCTCAATTGGCAGAAGGTGATAATAAGCAATCGTTAATAAAAAAGGCGGATGATGCTTTGTACCAAGCTAAAGATTTAGGAAGAAACCGTGTGGAAAGATACCGTAAAGTTTGAGCTGGTTGTAAAAAGTCTCGATTTGTAAGTGTTCAGTCCCCCTCTTAAAAAAAGAGGGGTTAGGGGAGATTTTATTAAATAAATCCCCCT
>WTBX01000118.1 GCA_013138855.1 Methylococcaceae bacterium | reverse complement strand
AGAAGACAAACTTTTTTGATTATTTAAATCGCTTTTGTTGATAACGCTTTCTAAAAATAGGCTACCAATTTAAGGCGGGACAGTTGCATTCAGACCTCCGAGGTTTTTAAAACCTCGGAGGTCTCTAACACGTTTCTTTGAATTGTTAAATGAGTCTTTACAAGCCTTATTCTTTAGGGAATTAATTAGGAAAGATGTCTAATGAAGCCAAGTGACGAGAAAACATAATACGCTATGGCGTAATTTTTAAAAAAACCTTTTGTGATGTCGATGTTTTCAAAGGTTTTGTGCGTGATATTTTAGCCATCAACCTAGAAACCGACACCGTAGAAACCGAAAAATCCTTCAAACCCAGCCTCGGACAAGTTGAAGTTAAATTTAATTTATACGCCGAAGATAAAAAAACGCATCAACATAAATCTATTATTTAAACTCTAATTTATGTTCAAGCTCTTCACTCGTCCATTGTTTAGCCTTACTTTTTTTATTAATCTCTACAATCTTAATAAACACCTGCTTAACTTTTTCCTCACCATAGCGTCGCTCTAAACGCCTGATGGTGAAATGTGCGTGTGCCATTTGCTGAAAATGATTCATAAATAATAAATTAATCGACGCTCCGCCTACTAAACCGATGGCGGGAATAGTTTGCGCGGCTAGTTTTTCAGAAATAGGAATAGATAAACGGGTAGAAACTGCATTGACGATTTTGACTAAGGCGGGCGCACCTTCCTTAGAAAATCCATGTATGACGATATGATTTGTGGTGTCACTCAAGGCTTTGCTTAAAAATGAACGCACGGCATAATAACTGGTATTGGCATTTTCTTCTGCTTCTTCTCCACCACCGCTGAGTGCGAATACGCTTAAACAGGCAATTTTGGCTTCCAATGTTCTTAAATCTTCCCCTTCACTGCGGGCGATGTCTGCGATTGAGCGTAACATGAGGGTGGCTGAAATGGGTAACTCTATTGCTAATACACCGATTCCAAATGCACCGCCTATTGCGCCGCTAGTGATGGCTAAAAATTTATGTATTTTATTAGAGGGCTGTTTGATTTTTTTTTCATCGAGAGAAAAAAGCGCACCATCTAAGGCTTTTTCTAGTGCGCGTTTGGTTAACCTAGAAACAATGGTTGACCAATGACCTGGTAAGACACTCATCGCTTTTTCTATTGGTAAGCCGATGGTTTGACTAATACGAGTGGTAATGCTCGCTGTTTCCAGTTGCTGGGCAGCTTGGGTTAGCGCGAGCAAATCAGCTTGTTCCATATTACACCCCCTTGCACGTTAGTCATCATTTGGAGAATATATTCTGTCAATTCGCCTAATAATACAATAAAAGAATCTATTTCTTCTTTTAAAGAACTGGGCTACCGATTTAAGACGGGACAAATAGTTCATTTCTTTCAATATAACCATGAAGAGCATGAAGAGCATGAAGGACATGAAGCTTTATCTTCAAGAGCTTCATGCTCTTCATGGTTTAAAAACCTTGTCTGATGCCTGTCCCGTCTTAAGTTGGTAGCCTATTTTTTTGTAGCTTTCATTCTTGTTAAGACATTGTAATTTTGTTGAATAAGTTTGCTATGAGGGTGATTTTTTCCGACTGTTTTTTCCATGATTTGTAATGCCCGCAAATATAATGGTTCAGCTTGTTCATAAAGCCCTTGATTTTTATATAATTCAGCTAAATTATTTAAGCTGTTAGCAACCGCTGGGTGCTCTGGATTTAAAACTTTTTCTTGAATCTGTAATGCCTTTTTATATAAAGGTTCAGCTTGCTTATAAAGCCCTTGAGCTTGATATAAACTCGCTAAATTATTTAAGCTGATGGCAACATTAGGATGCTCTGCTCCCAAAGCTTTTTCCCTAATCTGCAATGCTCGTTGATACAACGGTTCAGCCTGCTGATAAAGCCCTTGAGATTTATATAATAAAGCTAAATTATTTAAGTTAATGGCAACAATGGGATGTTCTGCATCCAAAACTTTTTCCACAATTTGCAATGCCTGTTTATATAAAGGCTCGGCTTTTTCATAAAGTTTTTGTGCCCTGTATAACTCTGCTAAATTATTTAAACTTTGAGCAACATCAATATGTTCTTCGCCTAATAATTCTTTTCTAATCTCGAATGCTTGTTTATATAAAGGTTCGGCTTGTTTATAAAGTCCTTGTTGTTTATATAATAAAGCGAGGTTATTTAAACTTTGAGCAACAACAGGATGGTTTGTACCTAATAATTTTTCTCTAATTTGTAATGCTTTTTGAAGCAAAGGGCGGGCTTTTTTATATAAGCCTTGAGAGGCATATCTTCTTCCTAGCGTATCACAGGCTTTTGCACTATCAGCATCACAGGCTTTTTGATATTGTTCTGTCTTATTGTCCGCTTGAACTGGAGATACTGTGAAAATAAATAAGAGAATAATAAGTGATAATTTTGTTTTCATTTTAATACTCCTAAGTTTAATCGCTTCAAGTTAAGAGGGCAGGGGGCTGTTTCTTATGCGTTAGTAACTTATGATGTCACGCAGAGGAGTGAAAAAACAAGTTTTTTCACGTTTGCAAATACTATAATATTTAGAATATAAAGAGGGAATCCAAAACATGTTTTGGATTCCAGTTTAGTAATATTTTGGCTCTTCAGTCTCTTCCGTGGAACAAAGCTCTTTTACGCACAGCACTGGCAGTCCTCTCGTGATTTTCATCGTCTATAGAAGGACTGCCAGTCCTTGCTTTTGTATTTTCACGGGAGATCCTAAAGAACCAATATTTTCATAGTCTCTAAAACTATTGGACTCAAGTCATAGACCAATCTTTTACTTTTAAAGTCAGTGAAAAAACTTGTTTCTTCGCTCCGAATGACCAAAAATTTATCTTTTTCTGTAACATCAGTGATTAAAACCGTATTCCTAAAAGGTTTTTCCAAAGGTAAAATGAACCGCATGTCTACCATTTTCACCAAGCCCTGCACCTAAATAAAGAGGGCCTAATAAGGTATCAACTCCCAAAAAGAGAGAGCCTGAGGGAACAAAGGTGGAGGCAAAATCTTCTTTTTGCATCCAGACATTCCCTATCTCTAAAGAGAAACCAACACGCATTGGCATACTTAATAAGGATTCCTGCTCCGTTAAATTGTAATAATAAATCGCCGCTAATAAGCCACTATGCCCTCCCGCTAATTCATTACGATTATAAGCAGATAGGTTTAATTGTCCGCCTAAACGAAAAGAAGTGTAAGGGGTGGTGTCGCCTGTTAACGTTGAATTTAGATTTAGCTTTGCCAAAAAACTATGCTGGTTTATTGATTGAGCAAAACCACCTGCAAAACGCAATTGTTGATAATCATTATCTGCCCCTAAAAATTTCAGACTCTTTTTATATTCAACCTTGCTGAAAAAACCGCTCGTTGGAAAAGAGACATCATCCAATGTATCTGCTGTGAAACTTGCAAAATAATAGCTGTCATCAAAACTGCCCGATTTTAAAATAGGACTGCCTATGCGTAAATCGCTTGTCCCCCAAGAACGCCTTAAACCTGTTCTAACTTCACCCCAGTCATCTAGTTGTCTGCCAATAGCCCCCCCTAAAGTTGCTATGCTGACGCGATACTCAGCGACCTTATCAACTTCATTAAATAAGCCCGTGTTAAATCTGTTTAACGATACAAAGGCAGAGGTGAAGTAACGTAAGCCTGCATCTAGGGGTTGATAAATTTCAGAAAAAAGTCGTGGTGACTCGCCTATGCGCAGTTCATTACGCCATTCACCGTTGTAGGCGTTTAAAGCGACTTGGGTGTAACTCAAACCAAAGTTATAGGCGGTTTCGCCATCAAAATCATCCTCTAAATCAAAACTAAAACGCAGATAATCAACGCCCCAATCTTTTTCTTCGGCAATAATCACTAAACCGTTTTGACCATCGTGTTCTTTAAATTTATAAGACACAGATTTGAATAAATCTAAGCCATGAATCTTGCTGATTCCCCGCTCTAATTGCTTAATATTAAAGCTATCAGCAGTATTTAAGCCCAAATGAGCCAGTATGACATCGTCAGATAAATTGGAAGTATTAATCACTTCGATAAAATCTACATTTATCTTGTCGGTATTGATTTTTTTAGCGGTAAATTGATGAGTGGTCTTTATCTCTGTTTGGTTCGCAGCCCATGCGATTAATTGATTATTGATCGCTTCGGCACTTTTCTCACCTATTGCGATGGCCTCTTTTGCTCGCTTAAACTCCATCGTTCCCAAATCACCTAAATCAGGGCGTAAATGAATATCATTTTTTTCCAATAATTTAAGTTGTTGACGGGTATTTTGCTGGGTCATGATGGTGGTTAATTGCGAAGTAATATCCAATACAGATTTTAAATCTTTGGTTTTTGCCAGAGGCGAACCGATTTCCACCGCGATCAAGCGATCAGCCCCTAATTTTTTAGCGACATCAATAGGGATATTATTAGAGACGAAACCATCAACGAGTAATTGTCCATTGATTTCTACAGGTTCGACGACACCAGGAATTGCCATGCTGGCGAGGATGCTGGTGGTCAAATCGCCTTTGGAGAGGACAACGGGTAAGCCAGTACCAATATCGGTGGCAACGGCTCTAAAGGGAATCACTAGCTTATCAAAGTCAGTGATATTGTTTGCTCCGCTTTTAATTAACAGGCGATTGAGCGTTAATTTAAGTTTTTGCCCTTGTACAAAGCCTTTAGGAAAATTAATACCGTTTTCATTAACCCCAGCGCGTGCTTTAACGAGAGAGGTGAAATCTTCGCTTTTACGACGAAAAGACAATGCTTCGCGGTTAGTGGCATCTTCAAAAATATTGATCCAGTCTATTTCGGTTATGGCTTGTTCCAGTTCATCAGAAGACAAGCCTGCGGCGTAAAGTCCTCCTACGACTGCTCCCATGCTTGTACCTGTGATGCAGTCTATTTTTAAACCTGCTTTTTCGATTACTTTAATGACACCAATATGTGCCGCGCCTCTCGCTCCGCCACCGCTTAATACCAAACAAGTTTTGCCGTTTATTTTTTGATATTTAATTTCTTTGTTTTGATTGGCTGATGCAGGAGAGGACAGGCAAATAATGAGGCTAATTATTTGGAATATGAATAAATAGAATGTTGACAGATTTAGATTCATGGCAGAAGCG
>WTBX01000337.1 GCA_013138855.1 Methylococcaceae bacterium | reverse complement strand
AGGTACAAAAAAGCTGACCTCGCCATTTGCTTAGATTGTATTTTACTGCGTTTAAGCCCATTGCTTGAGCAATTTGATAGGCGTAGAACTCGGAATAGGGTTCATTGCCCGTATTAGCCGCGCCTGTCGTTCCTGCTTTGTATAGGGTGATTTTGCCGTTAATTCTACGCCAGCACTTAGCAAGCATCCCATCTGTCGTTAATTCAGGTGAAGAAACAAATGCGGTTTGTCTTGTTTCGCCATAACCTGTGTAAGCAATTAGCGATAAGATACGGTTGAAACGGTTTTCATATAAGTTGTATTTATCAAAATCGCCCTTAAAATTCTCATCAACAACCCAGTAACAATCATTAACGGACAAGCCTTTACAAATATCAATAATCCCTTGAGTGTTATTAACATTAAGGTTTAGTTTTGCGAGAAAGTTTTGTACAAAAGCGCGGTTTTTAGGAATGACTCGTCTTTTTAGCCATTTCAATAAACCATTGTTTGAAAGCTCAAGGTCTAGCGGAAATAATGATTGATGTGATTCGTAGGCTTCAATAATTTCGACTGATAAGCCCTCTATCGCTGTTGAGTTGAGAGTAAATTTTATCAGTGTTGTATCAAAATGCTTTAGAAGATAAGTCATTGCGCTCAACCTGAATTTAACATGGCGTGAAAAAACATGTTTTTTCACATTTGGAGAGTTGTCTTCCAGACAACTTCTAAAGCTTTTAGCGTATCTACTTTAAAAAGTAGGGAAAAGTATAAAGCGGAGACGCGACTTTTAGTCGCGCAGAGTGAGTTCTTTCTACAGTTTGAGGAATTATGACTCGTGCGCGACTAAAAGTCGCGTCTCCAATTAGCCTTGTTTCATGTCGTGAGAATGGTTGACCGTCTGAGGAGTCGTCTGGAAGACGACTCTCCATCTGTTATCGTAATGTAAAGACAGAATTTATCTGGATAATTACATGGACGAGTCTTGGGTTTTAATCAATTATTTCCAAACCACTCATATAAGGTAATAAAGCTTCTGGAACATGAATACGCCCTTGCTCATCCTGATAGTTTTCCATGACTGCAATTAAGGTTCTACCTGCGGCAAGTCCTGAGCCATTGACAGTGTGTAACAATTCAGGCTTACCTGTTTCAGGGTTACGCCAACGCGCTTGCAAGCGGCGAGCTTGAAAGTCTTTGAAGTTGCTGCATGAAGATATTTCTCTATACGCACCTTGAGCAGGTAGCCATACTTCAAGATCATAGGTTTTGCTAGATGAAAAACCTGTATCACCTGCACACAGTAAGACTTTGCGATACGGTAGTTTTAATTTTTGTAAAATAACTTCGGCATCCGCAGTCAATTGTTCATGCGCCGTTTCTGATTCCTCTGGCTTAACAATTTGCACTAATTCAACTTTTTCAAACTGATGCTGGCGTATCATGCCGCGCACATCGCGTCCGTAAGCACCTGCTTCACTACGAAAACACGGTGAATGACAAGTAAATTTAAGCGGTAATTCATCCGCGTCAACAATGGTATCGCGCACGATATTGGTGACAGGGACTTCCGCTGTGGGAATTAAATATAAATCTGGGTCATCGCTGGCTTTAAATAAATCTTCTTCAAACTTAGGTAATTGCCCTGTGCCGCGCAAACTTGCCGCATTCGCCAAAAATGGTACATAAGTTTCACTATAACCGTGTTCTTCGGTATGCGTATCTAGCATTAATTGAATGATAGCGCGTTGCAATTTAGCCAACTTGCCTTGTAATACCACAAACCGCGCACTCGCAATTTTAACGCCTAACTCAAAATTCATCCCTAATAAGCTTTCGCCTAAATCAACGTGATCTTTAGGTTCAAAACTAAATTCTGGCAATGTTCCCCATTGGCTAAGTTCAACATTATCATCTTCTGATTTTCCAGCAGGCACAACTTCATCAAGAATATTTGGAATGCCTTCTAAAATAACCGACATTTGTTCCTGAATTTTCCCTAATTCTGTTTCAGCCACTTTAAGCTGCGAACCTAAGTCATCAATCTGAGCTAATAACGGTTGAATATCTTCACCTTTAGCTTTTGCTTGACCAATTTTTTTAGAGCGGCTATTACGCTCGCTTTGCAATTGCTGGGTTTTAACTTGAATTTCTTTGCGCTGACGTTCAAGAGCTTGATACGCTTCAGCATTAAAATCGAAATTACGACGCTCTAATTGTGCCTTAACAAAATCAATATCGTTTCTAAATAAATGGGGGTCTAACATTTACAGTCCTTCATGGTTTATATGAATAATATTTTTGAGCGTTATTTTATGATAAAAGCGCGAACTTTCAACTTAGGACGGAATAAAAAAGTAAAAAAACTTGTCTTTTCACTCCGTACTATAAAAGCTCTCATACCTTAAAATAGTTTTCTACGCGGAAATTTCATGACACAGAAAAATAATGCAGATTCAGAAACAGGAAAGTATTTATGAGTTTGATTTTCAATGCCTAACTCTAATAAAGGTGAGATAGGTGGTGTTGATAGTTTCAATCGAGAATGATTGAGGGTGATGTGTAGAGAAAGATGGTGGCGATGCCGGGGA
>WTBX01000326.1 GCA_013138855.1 Methylococcaceae bacterium | reverse complement strand
CTACTAAAACAGGTCGCTTCAAAAAAAATTTTAGCGCAGCTTCTTCACACCAATAGCTAAAGCTATTGGACTCCAAATTATAAGCCAATGTTTGAATTTGAAACGTCAGTGAAAAAACTTGTTTTTTTCACTCCAAACAACAAAAATGTTTGCTGCTTATTATTTGGCTATTTACAATTTTTGCGTAACATCAGATCTTAATTTTGGTTATAGAGGTAACCAAAACCTTTTTTAGCTTGTTTTTTATTTATATCAGCAGCCGTGATAACACCATCATTATTAGCATCAAGTTTATTAAACTGCTTACGTTGATAAGCTTTTAGCTCTTCTGGCTCAACAAGGTTATCACCATCACTGTCCATTTTTTTAATGATAAGAGCTGACTCTTTTGCGATTGAATTAAGCTCTTTAGTAATAGTTTTAGTGGCAGCTTCCTCAGAAACTCCGTGTTTATTTAATTCATTAACGGTATCAACCAAGTCTTCTTTCATTTCTAAAGCGACTTCACCCGCAGTAATGTAACCATCTTTATTCACATCATAAGAATCGTTATTGTCAGTGACAGTTTCTTCAAAAAATTCTTGAAAACTAACTTTTTCATTACAATCATCATCTTGCGAAGTTAAAATTTCTTTAAGTTTTTCAGCTGAGTAAGAGTCAGCATAAACAACATTAGATGAGGCAATAAGAATTGCACTCGCAATTAATGGTTTTATAATTTTGTTCATTTTCTATTCCTTTTTGGTTAAAGAATTTCATCATATTCGAGCAAGAGGGCTTTTGTAAACCTGTTTCCTGTCGGGAGTAAAAGAGTTTTGTAAAATTTACTTCGATTTACAAAAGTGAAAAAATAAGCTGTCTCACTTTTACGTATCATACGTGATTAGCTCAATAGTTAAAGCCTTAGTTAGCCTCTTTTTCTTTAGGCTTTTTTAATTTTAATTTGATTAGATGCAAACGCCTACTATCAGCCCGCAAAACCTCAAAACGAAACCTCCCCACCTCTAGTTTTTCACCTTTTTTAGGGAGTCTTTCTAGTTTATGGACAATAAATCCACTAATGGTATCAAACTCATCATCATGCAAATCAGCAGAAAAATATTGGTTAAAGTCATCTATTGGCGTTAGCCCTTTTAAAACATATTCACGTTTATTACGTTGCAGAATATAATCTTCATTATCTTCAACATCATGTTCGTCTTCTATTTCACCCACAATTTGTTCTAATACGTCTTCAATCGTCACTAAACCCGCCGCCATACCATATTCATCAACAACGATTGCCATGTGATTACGCTCGGTGCGAAATTCTCTGAGCAAAACATTAAGGCGTTTACTTTCTGGGACAATGTAGGACGGACGCATAATATCTTCAACAGTGAGATTTTTATTGTTGAGAATATGGGCGAGTAAATCTTTCGCCATTAAAATGCCGACCACTTCGCTGCGGTCATCTTCTATCACGGGAAAACGCGAATGAGAGGACTCAACGATTAAAGGGTAAATGGTTTCTAATTCTGCCGTTTTAGGCACGACGACCATTTGTATGCGTGGAATCATAATATCGCGTGCGCGCATTTCAGCAACTTGTAACACCCCTTCCATCATCGACAAACCTTCAGAGTCTAAAAGATGTTTTTCACGCGCATCTTTTAAAATTTCTAAGAGTTCTCCCTGATCTTGAACCTCCCCGCTTAAAAGTTGACCTATTTTACTTATCCAACTTTTTTGCGGGCTGTTACTACTTGGAGGTTTATCGTCATTCATGAGTGTTTTTTTCCTGATACGGATTACTGATAGTGAGTTTTTTTAAGAAGGCGATTTCTTTAGCTTCCATTTCTTCCGCTTCGGTTTCATCTAGGTGGTCGTAGCCGCATAAATGCAATACACCGTGGATGACAATATGCGCCCAGTGATGGTCTAAAGGTTTTTGTTGGTCGATGGCTTGTTGTTCGATAACAGGGGCGCAGATGACTAAATCACCCAGTAAGAATGTGCTGATGTGTTCTGGAGCCTCAAAAGGGAAGCTTAAAACATTGGTCGCGCCATTTTTATGACGGTATTGTTGATTAAGTGACGCGCTTTCGGTTTCATCGACAATGCGAATCACAATTTCAGTATTCTCATCAGGGTCGATTAAAACGGTATCGACCCAGTTTTGAAATTGTGATTTATCTGGCAGAGCTTTTGAGTCCGATGCGACTTGAATTTCAAGCTGGTTCATCAGTTATAATTATTAGTGTTGTTTTTCGTAAGCTTCATAAGCGGCAACAATGCGTTGCACTAAGGGGTGTCTGACCACATCCCGAACCGTGAAAAAGGTAAAGCTAACCCCTTCTACTTTGTCTAAAACATTTAAAACATGTTTTAAGCCTGACATTTTTTCATTGGGTAAATCTATTTGGGTAATATCACCCGTGATGACGGCTGTCGAACCAAAACCAACCCGCGTTAAAAACATTTTAATTTGTTCGGTAGTGGTATTTTGGGCTTCGTCTAAAATGATAAAAGAATCATTTAAGGTTCGTCCACGCATAAATGCTAAGGGTGCGACTTCAATAACATTTTTTTCGATCATTTTTTCTACACGTTCAAAACCTAACATTTCATATAAGGCATCGTACAAAGGACGCAAATAAGGGTCAACTTTTTGCGCCATATCACCGGGTAAAAATCCCAGTTTTTCACCCGCCTCTACCGCTGGACGTACTAAAATAATACGCCTGACTTGTTCGGTTTGCAAAGCCTCTACTGCACAAGCCACCGCGAGATAGGTTTTACCTGTTCCCGCAGGCCCTACTCCAAAATTAATATCATGTTTGAGAATTTTTTGTAAATAGTCTTGCTGATTTTTCCCACGCCCTTTTATAGTGCCGCGCTTGGTTTTGATAGCAATTGTCGCCTGATGTGGTATCGGCGGGGCTTCTAAAAGCTGGTCGATAGTTGAATCTTGCATCGCTAAGTGTACGCGTTGAGGGGTGATTTCTTCTTCTGTGGTTGCCGCAAATAATTGCTCAATGACCGCTGTAGCAGCCCTAACTGCGGGATCAAATCCCGTGATTTGAAATTGATTGCCACGATTAGCGATTTCTACCGATAAGCGTTGTTCTATTTGTCTAAGATGACAATCAAATTCACCGCAAAAATTGGAGAGACGCTCATTATCGGCAGGCTCTAAAAATAATTCATGTGAAAAGTTAGCGTTACTCACGGTTAGCTCGCAGTTTTGATTTTATCTAATGAGGACTCCACTAAACGCCCGCGTAAGGAGTTTGGTAAAGCTTCGGTAATTAATACGTCAACAAATTGTCCTTGTAGACGCGGATGCGCAACAAAATTAACCACACGGTTGTTTTCGGTGCGTCCTGTCACTTGCAAAGGGTTCTTTTTAGACACGCCTTCAATCAGTACAGGTTGAACGGTATTGACCATAGACTCTGATATTGCCAGTGTCATTTCATTCAGACGATTTTGCAGACGTTTTAAGCGGAGTTTTTTAACATCCATTGGAACATCATCCACAAATTCTGCGGCAGGAGTTCCCGGTCTTGGGCTATAAATAAAGCTGTAAGAAAAATCAAAGCCGACTTCTTCAATCAAGTTCATCGTATCTTCAAACTCTTCATCCGTTTCACCCGGAAAGCCGATAATAAAATCAGATGATAGACTGATATTAGGGCGTATTGCCTTCATTTTAGCCATCGTAGCAAGATATTCATCACGGTTATGGCCGCGTTTCATCCTTGTTAAAATACTGTTACTGCCACTTTGAACAGGAAGATGTAAATGATTGACTAATTGTGGAATTTCAGCAAAGGCTTCAATTAAATCATCGGTAAATTCGACAGGGTGAGAAGTGGTAAAACGAATGCGTTCTATGCCTTCAATCGCTGCAACATAGTGGAGCAATAGAGAAAAATTAGCAATGTCTCCATCATCCATCTCGCCGCGATAAGCATTTACATTTTGACCTAATAGATTGACTTCCTTAACCCCTTGTTCCGCAAGCGTGGTTAATTCGGCTAAAACATCATTTAAAGGGCGACTGATTTCTTCACCGCGTGTATAAGGAACGACGCAAAACGTACAATATTTACTACAGCCTTCCATCACCGATACAAAAGCTTTTACGCCCTCGGCTCTAGGTTCAGGTAAGGAATCGAATTTTTCAATTTCAGGGAAAGATATATCGACCACTTTTTCATGACTACTACGTGCTTTATTTAATAGCTCAGGGAGACGATGCAAGGTTTGAGGGCCAAAAACTATATCGACATAAGGTGCGCGTTTTTGAATCGCTGCCCCTTCTTGAGAGGCAACACAACCGCCGACACCAATAATTAAATCAGGATTTTTTTCTTTAAGTTTACGCCAGCGACCGATGGCAGAAAATACTTTTTCCTGTGCTTTTTCGCGTATTGAACAAGTGTTGAGGAGTAAAACATCCGCTTCTTCAGGCGTGGCAGTGACTTCCATATTATGAGAAGCTTGGAGAACGTCCCGCATTTTATCAGAGTCGTACTCATTCATCTGACAGCCGTTAGTTTGTATATAAAGTTTTTGAGTCATATATTCATTAAGGTTTAAGCATTGCTTTACATTTACTCAAAGGTTTAGAGTTAAGTGCTTATTTGGCAAGTTAAAACCATTTAAAAATGGGCAATTATAACGTGAAATCGACTAAATAAGTAATTTTGTAATCTCAGCGGCGGGTAGTGGCCGGCTGAAAAAATAACCCTGCCCTTCATCACAGCCTTGAGATAATAAATATTCACCTTGCTGCTGTTCTTCTATGCCTTCTGCAATCACTTTAATTCCAAAGTGGCGAGCAATGTCGATGATGGCGCAAACAATGGCCATATCATCTTTATCGGCGGGAATGTCAGAGACAAAACAGCGGTCTATTTTTATACGGTTGATGGGGAGTTTTTTCAAATACGCCATATTTGAATAGCCTGTTCCGAAATCATCCATAGAAATTTGTACGCCTAACTCATGTAGACGATGCAGTAGTTTTAATGAATAGGAGTCTTCATCTAAAAACATACTTTCAGTCACTTCAACTTCTAGCATCACCGCAGGCAATTCCATTTTGGCTAAAACATATTGAACATGCTCCACAAACCCTTCGCGCTCCAATTGTTTTAAGGAGACATTAACCGCCATGCGGAATGGGAAGCCTGTTTGTTGTTGCCAGATGACTAACTGCTTACAAGCGGTTTCTAACACCCACTTTCCTATTTCGATAATTAAGCCCGCCTCTTCTGCGATACCAATAAAATCATCGGGCGGAATAAAGCCTAGCTCAGGATGCTGCCAACGTATCAAGGCCTCAAAGCCCTCAATTTGTTGCGTTTCTAAATTATATTGGGGCTGATAATGTAAAAACAACTGCTCTTTTGCCAGAGCTTCTCGTAACTCTTGTTCTATATGTAAACGTTTTTGTACGCGGGTATTTAAGTTTTTAGAATAAAAAGCAAAATCATCATGCTGTTTGCTTTTTGTATAATGCATTGCCATATCAGCATGTTTAATTAATAGTTCTACTGAATCAGCATCATCAGGAAAAACAGAAATACCTATCGCCACCCCGATAAAAACTTTTTTATCATCAATAATATAAGCACTGTTTAAACGTTGAAGAATTGCTTCAATAACATCCGTGCATTGACTATAGACATCTTTTTTAGCAATTCCATCCATTAAAATTGCAAATTCATCACCGCCAACTCGCGCCACCGTATCAACATCTCGCGCACAGTTTTTTAGGTCTTCTGCAACCAGAGCTAATAACTGATTACCTGCCTCATGCCCTAAAGTATCATTGACAGCTTTAAAACGACTTAAACTTAAAAACAACATCGCCACACACATTTGATTGCGTCGCGCCTGATTTAAGGCGTGGGCAACAATGTTATTAAACATTTTGCGGTTCGATAATTTGGTAATACTGTCGTAATTAGCCAAAAATTTAATATCTTCTTCGGCTTTTTTCTGCTCGGTTAAATCTCTGAAAACGGCGATATGATGACTTAATTCGCCGCTATCATTTTCAACCGTCATCATGGTTAACCATTCAGGGAATACATCTCCATTTTTACGGCGACTAGAGATCTCGCCTTGCCAAATACCCGTATTATTAATCTCATTCCACATCTTTGTATAAAATTCAGCGGTTTGCAAGCCTGTACGCATCAAGTCGGGTTTTGTACCAATCACTTCTTTGCGGCTATACCCTGTTAGTTTTTCAAAGGCACGGTTAACTTGTAAAATTTCATTTTGTGCATTCGTTAAACAAATTCCCTCAATACTATTTTCAAAAACACAGGCGGCAAGATGAACATCTTCTTCTAATTTTTTCTGATGTGAAACATCAACAATTGAACAAATAAACCCTAAATGCTCGCCATGTTCAGAAAAGTGAGTCACGAGGCTTTCATGTAAATAAATATAATCGCCCTCTTTGTTTTTAACCCTAAACTGTATGCCAGAAGCCTCAAGATTATTTACTTGATTTTGGTAAAAGGCCAGCACCATAATTCGATCATCAGGATGGATGCCTTCCAAATATTCGGTGGAATAAATATTACGGTGATTATAAAAACTAAAGGTTTTTTCCCAATAATCATTGGTAAAAATTAAATTTCCAGCAGCATCCGACATCCACAGCATCACAGGTGCGTAATCTGCAATTTGCTGTAATTTTTGACTGTTATTTTCTAAAAAATAAACACGATTAAGTAAATAGAACAAACTGACAGCCGTACCTATTAATACGCCAAAAACAACAAGCGAAAACCATTGCTTAAGCCAATTAGCTCTATAAATTTGTTTAAGAAAGGCTTTGTTATAGTCATTTAATAATGACTGGCTTTTATGCGGAAGGTTGAAATGTTCGACCTGTTGCTCAAAGCTAGAAAGTTGCTGATGGAAAGACAAAATAGTCGCAGCATTTTTTAATAATGCTTTTATATGTCGTTGTTTGTGAGCTTTAGACAGTGTTTTAATTTGAGCTTTTAACGGCTTTTGTTGCAGCAAAACATCAGAACCAGAAACGCTTAATGCTTGTAATTGTTGCTGTAAATTTCGTAGTTCTAATATTAAAGTATTTTGTTCAGGAAATTCTTGCTGTAGGCGTTGTATTTCTTTAGGCAAAAAGACCAATGAAAGACGATAACTTCTAAAGTTTGCGGTGATAGATTGGGATTCCATCAATAAACGTTGCAAAATATCAATAAGATCTACGCCGCTAGCAACGCTGTTCGGTAAATAGCTAATGGAGCGTTTTAGGTTTAATTCAAGCTGTTCAACATTATCAGTTTGACTATAGTTTGCATTTTTTAATAGCAATAGACTGTCTTTGAGTAGATTGCTATTTGCGGAGATATTTT
>WTBX01000318.1 GCA_013138855.1 Methylococcaceae bacterium | reverse complement strand
CATTAACCGCAAAAATAAAACAGCAGATTCGACACAATGCCTCACCACATCATGTTCCCGCAATCATTCAGCAAGTAAGCGATATTCCGCGAACTAAAAGCGGCAAGATTGTTGAATTAGCTGTTCGAGATATTATTAATGGTCACCCAGTAAAAAACCTACATGTTTTGGCTAATCCAGAAGCGTTAACACAATTTGATAATCAATTTAAAACGGGGCAAATCGAAGCGTAAACCTGACAGGTCTTAAAGACCTGTCAGGTTTAATCTCTCGCGTTAAATTGGTAGCCCATAATTCACTAAAAAGCCACGTTATGTCCAATCAAACAAGCTCCTTAGAAACAGCAATCAGCGCATTAGCTGATAAGGCTTTGGATGAAGCGATTATCAAACAACATATTCGACCGTTATTTTCCAAATCCTTACAAAATACCCCCGATATTTATTTAGCCAATCATTCTTTGGGACGAATGCTAGACCAGACTGAATCAGATGTAATGGAAGCGTTACAATATTGGACGTATGGTTCTGAGGATGCGTGGAATGACTGGTTTGATGAAATACAGAATTTTCGTAAACAAACCGCAAAACTACTTCATGCTAAAAGTGCTGATTGCATCATCCCTAAAGCCAGTTCGGGTCAAGGTTTAAGAGCAGTTCTTAATTGTTATGACAACCCCATTAAAGTAATGACTAGCGCAGATGAATTTAACTCGATTGATTTTATCCTAAAGGTCTTCGCACAACGCAAACGTATTCAACTTGAATACATAAAACCTCACACAAAATACGATTATCAACTAGATGATTTTCTCACAGCGTTAAAGCAAAAACCGCAGTTAATCGTACTCTCAATGGTATTGTTTACCACAGGTCAATTATTAAATGATTTGAAGATATTGGTAGAAGCCGCACATCGGCAAGGTATCTTAATCCTATTAGACTTATATCATGCTGTCGGTGTTATTCCGCTTGATGTGACAGAACTTGATATTGATTTTGCCATAGGAGGAAGTTATAAATATTTACGAGGTGGCACAGGAGCGAGCTGGCTTTACATAAACCCGCGACACTTAGAGGGTTCCTTACAGACATTAGATATTGGTTGGTTTGCCCAACAACAAATCTTTGCTTTCCAGCGACCTGAAACACCTCAATTTGCAAACGGAGGCAATGCCTTTTTAGAATCGACTCCCGCAATTCTACCCTTTTACCAAGCACGAGCAGGTTTGAAATTTACATTAGACATAGGAGTGCAAAGGCTACGTAATTATTCTTTGCAACAGCAACAGCTTATGGAAAACTTGTTTCAACAGTACGGTATACCTTTCTTAGGTACAATTAGTAATCGCGGTGCTTTTATTGTGAATCCTCACCCACAAGCTGGGACTATTTCAATGCAACTTAAGCATGAAGGAGTAATTTGTGACTCCAGAGAAAACTTGCTACGTCTATGTCCAGATTTACTCAATACTGAAGAAGAACTGTCTATAGCCATAGACAAATTGTCTAAAGTCTGGAAAACATTTAATTTATTAACTAGTACCATCGTATTAAAGTAATCTATAAAATAATTTCACGCTAGGCTGGCGGCTACCTGAAAGACGTAGTCTTTTGGGTAGCTGCCAACTTAAAGTAAAATCAAATTCTATAGAGAGTTTGGGCTACCAACTTAAGACGGAATAAAAGTACAGGAGCTAGACCTCCGAGGTTTTAAAAACCTCGGAGGTCTGAATACAACTGTCCCGTTTTAAACGGATAGCCTAGCAACGCAACACAATGATAATGCAAAAACCGATCATAATGATCTTCATGGCGTTCATGCTGAATATCAACAATCACCTGATTTTTAACATCCTCAGCAAACAAATCAAAATGCGAATTAACCCGACCAATCACAGGATTAAAAGATTTTTCGGTTTCCACATGATCTATTTCCAGCGTAATACCTAAAACATCCTGTGCAAAAGCCGTAAAAATCTCAGGCTTAGAAAACGCCTTTTTAAACATAACGCCATACTTTAATGATGCAACTTGTTTCATCAGATTCTCACTTTTAAATTAATTAGACCTGTATGGTTAGATTTTAAAATCAAGTTAAATATGTGTCGGAACCGTGATCTTTAGTCGCGAAAAGCGTTAATAATGCTATTCGACTTGATTTAAAAAACGTCTTCTCATGTAAGTGTTCAGTCCCCCTCTTAAAAAAGAGTGGTTAGGGGAGATTTTATTAAATAAATCCCCCCTCAATCCCCCTTTTCCAAAGGGGGAGGTGAATACTTACCTTCTCATTGCAGGTGTTCCGCGACTAAAGATCGCGGCTCCAAAGAGCAAATAATTACTTTCCTGCAAGAAAGCTAAACTTTAACCGTACAGGTAGAAATTTTTCAATAAATTCGCTACACGCTCCAGCGTTATAACCTTAAATCTTTAATCACTTTAACGACTTCGCTATCGCCTGCAATCGCTTCTACGCTAAAGCCTAATTTTTTAACCAGCGATAACATCGCCTTATTAACCGTTAAAACTTCACCTTCAAACAGTGAAATACCTTTGTATTTTGCCGCCTGCATTAAGGTTTTCATAATCTTCGCACCGATTCCTAAACCTTGACAATCATCAGAAACCACAATCGCAAACTCTACACTATAGCCATCAGGGTTCATTATATAACGCCCTACCCCTAATTCTGTTGGCATATCTTCATGCTCAGTCACTGCAATAAACGCCATTTCACGATCATAATCAATTTGCGTGAAGCGTACAATCATTTCTGGGGTTAATTCCTGTATTGATTGCATAAAACGCATATATTTACTGCGCTCTGACAATCTATGCACGAAATCTTTTTCTATTTTGGCATCTTCGGGGCGTATCGGTCTGATGGTAATATCTGTGCCATTGGGTAATTGGCAATGACGGATTAGTTCTGAGGGATAGGGATGAATAGTCATGTGCGAATAAGGGGTAAGCTGATGTGAAACTTCGGCTTTAATTCGCGCATCAACTGCCATTACCCCTTTATCATCGGCAATTAAAGGATTGATGTCTAGTTCTAAAATTTCGGGTAACTCGCTGACCATTGTTGAAACATTTAACAATACATTGACTAAGGCTTGTTTATTTATCGCAGGTAATTGGCGAAAGTTATCTATATATTTTGCCGCTTTGGTTTTGGAAATCATTTCCTCAACCATGTAAGCATTTAAAGGCGGCAAGGCAACCGCTTTATCGCGTAGAATTTCTACCATTGTTCCGCCTAAACCGAAACTAATGGCAGGGCCAAAAACAGGATCTCGAACGACACCTATCATTAATTCTCTACCACTATAAGAGCGGTACATCGGTTCGATGGTGATTACGATTTCTTCGGTTTCTGGTGCTAGGCGTTTAATTTGCGCTTCCATATCGGTGAAGTGATGGGAAACATCTTGCACACTATTTATATTTAAACGCACCCCGCCTATATCTGATTTGTGGCTGAATTCTGCCATGTTCACTTTTAAGACTACGGGAAAACCTAAAGTTTCAGCAGCAATCATCGCATCTTTAGCATTGTTGACTTTGATGGTTTGAGTCACTGGAATATTAAAGGCAGCAAGAATCGCTTTTGATTCTTGCGTGGTTAATACTTGGCGGTTTTCAGATAAAATGCGCTGAATAATTAATCGCGCTCCGTTAATGTCAGGTTCGACTAATTCTTCTGAGGGGGAAGGAATTTGTTTTAATAATATTTGATTGCGGGTGTATTTAGCTAAGAATGAAAACGCATCAACCGCAACTTCTGGAGTATTAAAATGCGCAACTTTACTATTAGCAAATAATTCGCGTCCTGCTTCAACTTTCGCACCCCCTGTCCATGAGGCTAATACGGGCTTGTTGGTCTTTTTGGCGGCTTCAATTAAAAATTGCGCGACTTCGGTGGGATTAGTCATCGCTTGTGGCGTTAAAATATTTAAGACACCATCAATATTTTTATCTTTTAAACACACTTCCAAAGCTTGTTGATAACGCTCAGAAGTTGCATCGCCTAATATATCGACTGGATTTGCATGAGACCAATGCACGGGTAAAACTTGATTCAAGGCTTCTATACTTTCAGGGCTTAACTCTGCCATCGTCACACCCACATCTTCGGCACGGTCGGTACTCATCACACCCGGCCCACCTGCATTGGTGATAATGGCTAATCTATCTTGTTTTAAGACATAATTATTGGCCAACACTCTAGCGGCGGAAAATAATTGAGTGATGCTATAAGCTCTGACGACCCCTGCACGTTCAATCGCTGCATCAAAAACATCATCACCGCCAACCATTGCTCCAGTATGCGACATGGCCGCTTTACAGCCTGCTTCATGCCGTCCTGATTTAATTAATATCACAGGTTTTAAACGCGCCGCCGCTTTTAAACCGCTTAAAAAACGTCGGGCATCACGTATGCCTTCCACATACATTAAAATACCTGTCGTTTTACCGTCTGTTGCCAGATAATCAAGCACTTCACCAAAATCAATATCGGCTGCACCGCCCATAGAGACGACGGTGGAAAAACCTATATCTTGTGATTTTGCCCAGTCTAAAATCGCGGTACAGACGGCACCTGATTGAGATAATAAGGCAAGATTTCCATCAGCAATAACACCATCGCCAAAAGTTGCGTTTAAAAAAGCACTAGGTCTTGCAAGTCCTAAGCAATTGGGGCCTATAAGACGAATATTATAACGATGAGCAATTTCCAATACTTCCTGTTGTAAGCGTTTCCCCTCGTCACCGAGTTCACCAAAACCTGCGGTGATAATAATCACTGATCGCACGCCTTTTGCACCACACTGCCTGATAATCGACGGTACTGTTGGCGCAGGCGTAGAAACAACGACTAATTCTACGGATTCGGGAATGGAGTCTAAATCAGGGTAAGCTTTTAAACCTGAGATTTCTTTACGCTTATGATTAACAGGGTATAAGCCGCCTTTAAACCCTGCTTCCTGCATATTTACTAATAAACGATGCCCGACACTTTCTGGACGCTCAGATGCGCCGACAATAGCCACTGATTTAGGGGTGAAAAAAGGACTTAAATAATGAGGACCCATTGTATCTCCAGCAATTTAAAAATAAAGTGGCTATTTTAGCGTTTTATTATGAAGAATAGGTGACTTAATCATTTATAAATGTAATTTCAAATCGCCAAAGCTCTAAAATCAAACCCACAGTTAAAACCATGAGCTATAATTATCTAAAATAAATTTTACCCTTAAAGAAAAATAATATATTTTCTTGGTTCAAAGCATAAAAGCCATCAAGCTTTTTTAAAAGCGGAATGGCGTATGATGCTAACCTTAAAATTAAATAATCCCGGTTAAGAGAAAACGGCAGGAGCTTTTTATGTTAAATATAAAAAAAATTATCATCGAGTCGTTTATTACAGAAATTAAAACCACCTATCATGAAATTTATGGATCGTTAGGTGCGGAAGATTTAAATGTTTTGGAATGGATTAGCCGCCTTACTTTAGAAAATATCGCCAATTGTGACGCGCTTTATCATAATATGGAACATACCATTATGGTGGCTTTGGTCGGTCAGGAAATTTTGAAAGGCAAGCATATCAGTGAAGGCGGGGTTAAACCTACTGATTGGATAAATTTTATGACCGCGTTGTTATGTCATGATATAGGCTATGTGAGAGGGATTTGTCATAAAGATGATTTGGAAAAAAACCTCTTTGCAACGGGTATTGGCGATGAAATGATCGAGCTTCCAGCAGGGGCTACCGATGCAGGTTTAATGCCTTATCATGTGGATAGAGGCCAGCTTTTTATTCAAGAACGTTTTGGTTTCAAGCCGTTTAGATGGATAGATGCAGATTTAGTGTGTTCTTATGTCGAAATGACACGTTTTCCTATTCCTGAGGGCGAAAAATATGAAGATACCGAGGGTTATCGTGGTTTAACGCGAGCGGCGGATTTGATTGGCCAATTGGGAGATCCTGAGTATTTGCGTAAAATTCCTAATTTATTTTATGAATTTGAGGAAAATGGTTTGAATGAAGGTATTGGTTATCATGACCCTGGTGATATGCGTCATGCTTATGCCACATTTTTTTGGAATACGGTTAGCCCTTACATTAAAAAGGGGGTTTCTTATTTAAAAATTACTCAAGAAGGTAAGCAGTGGATTTCTAATTTGCACTCGCATGTTTTTGTGGTGGAGCATAAGAAAAATGCTATCTGAATTTTGGCATCCTTCATTTCTCGGTTTAGAGTTTAAATTAAATTTCCTTCCTCACCCCCGCATTTTTCAATGCGGCGAGGCTAAAAATTGAATACTTTGACAGCCTCTTTAGCTATTGGCGTGTTCAGAAAATAGCTAAGGGATACACATGAAATAGCATGAGCATCTGGAGAGTTAGCTTCCAGCCAACTCTGACCGTCTGGAAGACGGCTCTCCAGTATTAGCAACTATACATCGCTCAATGTTATTTCATGCCCGCCCTTAAGTTTCGGATGTTATTTAATTCTTATTCCTAAAGGTCTGACTGCTTTAATTTCAGCTATTATTAAACCCCCATCCCTAAAGCTATTTTACTGAGTTTTCATGGGAAACCCTGAAGACCCTAAAAATTTCTCACATTATCATGGAAATGTAAGTTTATGAAAACCCTACAGACAAAAACAATCGCCATGCTTTCTTGTATGCTCGTGGTCGCTCTAGTACTGGCAGTATTGTTGATTTTAAACGCTCTAAATGAACGGCACGATGCCGAGCGTTATGGAATGATGGAGAAAATTGCGGGCAATTTAAATGCTATGGCGGGCTGGCAAGGTATAGAGCGTGGCACTGGAGCTGTTATCATAGGAGAAACTAATCCTTCTGCGGCTATTTTAAATACCTTTGATGATGTCGTGAAAAAGGTGGATGCCGAAGCACAATTGGCCTCCAGTGAAATTAAGCGGTTACTTGAATCTGAGGCAGATGCCGATATTGAAAAAAAATTCACCGAATGGCTTTCTATTTTGAGTGCAGTACAATCTAGTCGTTCAAAAGTTAAAGCCGCCCAAATAACATCTAAGGAATGGATATCCGTAACGACCAAAAATGTTAAAAATGCTTTTGCCTTACGCGCTATTGTTTTTTCTCCCCATAATCCGCGTGAAAAAGTATTCTATTACAATGCGGTCGTGCGAGCTAATGTCGCTACTTTGTGTGAATATGCGGGGCGTGAACGTGCGACACTCGCGGCTATTATTGCCACAGGGAATTCTATAAGTTTTGAACAGCGTGATACACTTAAATTCTGGCGTTCAATTGTTGATGATAATGTAGAGAAAATGCTCGCACTAAAAACCTTATCAACGACTCCTACGTCATTGGTTGAAGGAATCAATCATTTTGAAAAAGAGTTTTTAGGTCCGTATCAACAACTACGCAAGCAGATTTATGCTGCCAGTGCAAACGAGACGACTTACCCTGTTAATAGTACTGAATGGATAGAAAGTGCCACCAAAGCGATTGACACGGGGCTTGCCATTTCAAATGTTATTGGTAACATTTCTGCCGAAGCCGCAAAAGACATTAACTTTATCGCCTCCAGTGCCATAATTTTAAATTTCGCGTTATTCGGCGTTGCAGTGCTAGTTTTCTCAATCAGTATTTATGCTTTACGATTTTTAATTATAAAACCTATTGTTAATCTAGTTACGGTGATAGAAGCTATTGCTGCGGGGGATCTTTCAGTTCATATCCCCCCTTCAGATCGTCAAGATGAGATTGGTTTATTGACCAATGCCGCAAAAACAATGCAAAGTGAATGGCACAAGCTGATTTTGGATGTTTATGCTCATTCTGCAAGTGTTCATACAGCAGCACAACAAATCGTCAGTTCTATAGAAGAACAAGCGGCAACAACCAATCAGATGTCGGCCTCAGTGGCTGAAATCACTTCTACCATGGAGG
>WTBX01000188.1 GCA_013138855.1 Methylococcaceae bacterium | reverse complement strand
AGATTTACCCGAACAACAATTAGACATAATTTAACCCTTAATATATTCATAGTATAAAACACTGTAACCCAAATTAATCAGCAAAACCAATTCCATTTAAATCACGGCAAGCCGATTTATATTCGAGACTAAAAAATCATGTTTAAAGTACGCCCAGACGAACCCAAATACGCTTTTTTAAGTAAATTAGAAGAAAGTCCAACTGAAAACCGCTACGGTCAAAAAATTGAACTCACCACAGAAGACAGTGAGTTAAGAAATGAAAGCTTATGTATTAACAATGATAATGGCATAGGCGAAAACCCAAATCGTTATAAACAACACGGGTTTTATTTAAACGTTGACAACTGTATCGGCTGTCATGCTTGTGAATCTGCGTGTAGTGAAAAAAATGATGTCCCTGCCCATTTAGCTTTCCGCTCCGTCGGATTTGTTGAAGGCGGTACATATCCAAATTATCAACGTCTTAATATTTCTATGGCGTGTAACCATTGTGATGATCCCGTTTGTTTAACTGGTTGCCCGACTCGCGCTTATACAAAATTTGCTGAATACGGCGCAGTATTACAAGATCCCGATATTTGTTTCGGCTGTGGTTATTGCACTTGGGTATGCCCTTATAACGCCCCACAACTAGACCCCGTAAAAGGCGAAGTCAGCAAATGTAACATGTGTGTTGACCGTTTGGAAGTCGGTTTAAAACCTGCCTGTGTATCGGCATGTTTAGGTAATGCTTTAGATTTTGGCGTGATTGAAGACATACCTGAAAACCGCGAACAAGCTAAAGCTGAAATTCCTGGTTTCCCTAGCACTGATATTACTCACCCAAATATTCGTTTCCAACAAACCAAAGCGACACAACAGGAAATGACGCGCACCGATTCCATGCCGATTAAATATCACAAAGAGGAAGCTCAAGGTGAATTTAAACCTGTGGTTGATGAAAAGCAAGGCCGTGAAAAACATTGGAATTTACGCAAATTATTGACCAGTCATGAGTCTGCGCATGTTGTTTTCACCTTATGCACACAAGCAACCATCGGCGCATTATTACTCTTAGTCTTAGGTGATATTTTTGCGGTTAAAGAACTTGCCTTATTAGGTGAATACGCTTTATTAGTTCCTGCATTATTCACCACGATTGTTATTTCCACGATTGGCTTATATAAGCTAAACATGCATCTTGGTAAACCGCATCGTTTTTATCGAGGTTTTAATAACTTGCGTTTATCGCCTGTTAGTCGAGAAATCGCAGGGGTTTCAATATTTTATACAGGCTTATTAGCTTATGGTTTATTTGCCGTATTTGACAATGCTTTCATGAACGCATTAGCAACTGCTTCAGCAATTTTAGGCATCCTCAGTGGAGCGATTGGTTTATTCTATATGTATAAACTCTATCGCATCCCTGCCCGCCCCTTTTGGGATCACCGTCAAACTGCAACCGCCTTTGTCGGTTCTATGCTAAGTTTCGGCGGTTTAATCATTGCCACCGTCACCGTTGCAACCATGCCTTTAAATGCCGAAGTCATCTCATTGTTACAATCCTTGGCAACAGTAATTGCAATCGGTTTAGCTTTAGAAGGTATTGGACATATTGTTCATGCTCGCGACATGAAAACCAGAGACAACGAAGGGGCGGCATCGCATTATCGCCAAGTCACTGAATATGGTAAGTCTTATTTATTACGTAATGTACTATTAGGTATTAATTTAGTTATTGCTAGTATCATTGCTTCTGTGGGTATTAGTAGTGCTTTAGGGTTGTTTGTTGGCTTACTGTTAATGCTTTCAATGTTAGTCATGGGTGCGTTTGGGCGTTCATTATTCTTTGTTCTCGTGATACCAACGACCATGCCAGGTGCATTCTTCTGGAAAAATGACGGCTTTGTTGATCATGCCAGAGAAACAGGTTTGGCCGATATGCCGCAAACAGGGGTTGTTTATGAGCGTCATCACGCCTTTAAAGTAGGTGAGTTATTAGAGACTTTGAAAGAAAACTCCATAAAAGATATGGTTGAGCATGTGAAATGGATTTTTGGTAGTAAATAAAACATGTGGACTAGCAACTTAACATCAGATAAAAGTTAAACCGCAAGACCTCCGAGGTTTTTAAAACCTCGCAGGCCTTATACAATGCAAGCTCATTAATTGCGAAATAATATGACAGAGATCATCCCTTAAAGGGGTGGTATCTGTTCAATTTAAACAACCTTAAAATAATAATTAACAACATGGGCGATATACAAAAAATCTTTGAGCATAACAAAATATGGGCAGATAAAATCAAACAGGATGACCCAAATTATTTTATTGAGTTATCAAAAAAGCAAACCCCTGAATATTTATGGATAGGCTGTTCAGATAGTCGTGTAGCATCTAACCAAGTGTCTGGCTTACGGCCAGGTGAATTATTTGTGCATCGCAATATTGCGAATGTAATTGTGCCAACTGATTTAAATTGTTTATCAGTGGTTCAATTCGCTGTTGAAGTCTTAAAGATTAAACACATTATTGTCTGTGGACATTATGGTTGCGGAGGTATTAAAGCGGCATTGGAATTAAAAGAGCATGGCTTGATTGATAACTGGTTAAGTCATATTAGAACGGTTCATCGTACTCACCGTGAAGAACTCAATGGTATTAAAGGTCAAGACAACCGTGTTAATCGTTTATGTGAATTGAATGTGATTGAGCAAGTGGCGAATGTTTGTAATACCTCGATTGTGCAACGTGCTTGGAATAATGGCAATGAATTATCGGTACATGGTTGGATTTATAACATGACCGATGGCAACCTTAAAGACTTAGGCGTGAGTGTAAATAGTCTTGAGCAAGTCTGTGAAACTTTTCGTTTTGGCTCTATGTTAAGGTAGTTTATCGAAATTTTTTTTGGACTATTTAAAAGCCCGTTGTTAGCGGGCTTTTTTATGAGAAGAATTTAAAATTCTGGCTTTAGGGAAACTTAAGTAATTTAGTAAAAGGACTGGCAGTCCTTTATTGATTTTCATACGCTATGAAAGGACTGCCAGTACTTGCCGCTGCGTTTTTACAGGAAATTCTAAAGACTCAAAATTTTTATGTTTCCTGTATTCTTAATGGCGAAACAAAAATCAGATTGTCTCATTTTAAATCGAAAGTAATAAGGTCTAGGTAAATTTCATAAAACCTATAGCATAACCGACAACGTCATTGTGAAAATAAACATAACAATCAAAGCTAAACTAAAAAGTGCTATTTTAGGGGTATTTTCTTTTACACGCAGACACTCTTTTTTAAAAGCCGCCATAGAATCATCCGCTGCTCTAATTGCGTTTAATCGTCCTTTAATCGAGCGTTTTTCAAGTTCAGCTTTCTCTGTTGCAAGAATTTCATCAAGTTCAGAATAATAACAGTCACATTTGGGGCATTTATATTCTTCGCCGTTGCGTTGATTTCCACATTGTGGACATTTAGTCATATTCATAATTCAACCTTTAAAGTTATTAATAATCTGTTAGTTGGGTATGTTACTTAAAATAAGTATGCAGGTGAAATTGCAGCGTTTAAAAGCACAGTTTGCACGCTGTAATCGTAATCTCTACAATGGCGGTTTGTTTTTGTTAATTTTACCTAATCGTATGAAAATCATTCATAAAAAATACGAAGCTAATGTTTAATTTTTTCCTAATTGGACTTATTTTATTGGTTATTTATTTCTTTTCTAATGCATTAAAAGCCAGAGAAACCGCACTTTATGCGGCTAAAGCACATTGCAAGCAATTAGAGTTGCAAATGCTGGATGATTGCGTCGCGCTAACAGGTTTTTGGGCTAAACGTGATAAGCATGGAAAATTACAAACATGGCGTTCTTATGTGTTTGAATTTTCTGCAACAGGATTTGAGCGTTATCAAGGTAAAATAATTATGCTGGGATCTAACATTGCATCCATAGAGTTAGACCCTTATCGAGAACCATAGGAATTAAGCGTGTCGAAAAAATATAACCAAACCGTAATTTCCCCTGAAACGGAAACCGAGGCGATGAAAATTGCCCGCGCTAATCAGCGTCCTAATCAAACTAAAGAGCAAACCAAGTTAATTGCTCAAGGCATAGAAAAAGGCATTGCACAGTATAAAAAACAACAGAAAAACAAAGCTCGCGAGGCAGATAAACACCGCAAACACGAGCTTAAACAAAAACAAGCATTGGAATCTGAGCTACCTGCCATAGAAAATAAACCAGCCATTATTTTTTTATCGCCACGGTTGTTATTAGGGCTTACATGGAGTGGTATTCTCGTTTATACGGTGATACAACAAAGCAGTTAATTTAGACTAATATAATAACATTGTAGTTAAAGAAGGATATAACCGTGCAATCATTTTGGACAGCGCAACAAATTCAGGGCAATCGCCCTTATCAGGAAGATTTTTTTGCCGTCGTTGAGAATAATGCGGTTTTTTATCAGGGACAAAAATATGCTTTGGAAGACGGTATATTCCCTACTCAACAAACTTTATATCTGTTAACCGATGGCATGGGAGGAATGGGACATGGTGATATTGCCGCTGCTCAAGTCACTGAAAGTTTTATTGAGCATTATCTACTGCAACTTAACTTAGACAGCAGTATCCCAGAAAAATTAAATGCCGCCTTACATATTAGTAATGATTTGTTAGCAGAGGCGGTTAGAAAACAACCTGAATATAAAGGTATGGGTTGCACTTTAATTGCAGTTATTTGGGATCGTTATGAAAAAACTATTCACTGGTTAAGTATTGGCGACTCTCCCTTATGGTTATATCGTCAAGGACAATTAACCCGTTTAAATGTTAAGCATACTTGGGGAGAGTTTGCGAAAAATCGTAAAGCTCAAAATTTTAATATGAATGATGCCTCTTTTGCCAGCATTGCTGATGCATTGATTAGTGCCGTTGATGGGCAGCAGCTAGTTCATATAGATTTACCTACAGAGGCCTACCCCATACAATCGGGTGATTTATTGTTACTTGCCTCTGATGGCGTGGAAACTTTAAGCTGCACTCAAATTGAGCAACAATTAAGTTCTTTTAACAATTATCAAGGCGATAACGCTGAAGTATTTGAAGCACTCAATGAACAGCGACTCGCCTTAATTAAGGCGATAGAATCACAAAATGACCCACATCAGGATAATGCTAGCCTTATTTTAGGGGCATTTATTAATGGACAATGACTGAGCCGATTTTAGAAGAATTGCCAACCGCGACACAGTTGGCAAGTTATCGCATTATTCGCCTCATTGGTTGTGGCGGATTTGCTTATACCTATTTGGTAGAAAATAACGAAAGACAGCGATTTGTGCTTAAAGAACTATTTCCCTGTGGAATTATGGTTCGTAATCACGATGGCAGTATTGGCTTACATTCATCACAAACCGAAGAACTTGAAATCTGGCAATCAGCCGTTAATAATTTTTGTACGGAGGCGCGGGTATTACGACAAATCAATATTCCTTCCATTCCTCAATTAGTTGATACTTTTCAAGCCAATAACACGTATTACATCGTTCAAGAATGGATACTCGGCGAGTCCCTAGAAAAAATAGGCGTTAATCTACCGACAAATCAGCGCGAAGATAAAATCACTTTTGTAGAGCATTTATTACACAGTCTACTTGATACCCTAAAAGCGATACACAACGAAGGGATTTTGCATCGTGACATTAAACCTGCCAATATCATGATTCAAGACAGTGACCGCAGCCCGATATTGATTGATTTTGGTGGGGTACGTTTACAAATAGGTGGAGTCACGCGTAATTTTAATGAACGCATTTGGAGTCTTGGTTATAGCAGTCCAGAGCAGCTATCAACACAAGGCATCGAACAAACTCAATCCTCTGACCTCTACTCCCTCGCCGCCTGTTTTTATTTCTTATTGTTTAATACTAAA
>WTBX01000096.1 GCA_013138855.1 Methylococcaceae bacterium | reverse complement strand
GCATCTTTCACCGTTGCTTACGATTATTCAGACTCACATCGAACGAGTAACGCGGTTGATAGACTGATGGGGTTTATGGATCGCTACTTATTTTCAACGCGCTATTTTCATGGTAAATACTGGATTGCAGCAGAATATTCAATTCGTTCGTGGGCATTAATTTATAACTTTGCACCGTCAAATCCGACAACGATACGACTGCATCATGGGTTAAAAAGTCCTGCTGAGCGTCTTAACAAATTTCGTTATCATGATAACTGGTTGCAGAACCTTTTGATTTCGAGTTCGCAAAAGGGTGTTTTTGTTCCTCCCCTAAATGCGGGATAATCAGAAAATTTTATTCCCATAAATTTGCTAAGGAAAAACTGTATTCGGCGAATGGTGCGATTGCAATTTCCTCGGCATCGGCATAACTTTTCAGTAACACCCAATGTTTATTTTGTAATTGATAAGCTTCTAAGGTTTGCGCAATTGGGTCTATTATCCAGAAATAAGAAATCCCTAACCGCGCATAAATTTCCATTTTAGTGACACGATCACGACGGACACTAGAAGGAGAGATGATTTCGCAAACCCAATCAGGTGTAATTTCAAACCATGCGGTTTCAGGTAGTTTTGGCATTTTTAATTTACGCCACCCTGCTAAATCAGGAACAAAAACTTCGGTGTCTACATGACATTCAGGTTCTACTAAAATCCACCAGCCGCCCGAACCTCCGCGACCTTTTTGAAAAGGCAAAACTAACTCTCCTGCCATCGACGTTGCCGCTAAAGCATGTTTAGGTGCTGGTCGCGGATGGGTTTCTAATTGTCCATTTAAAATCTCACCAACAATATTTTCAGGTAAATCTAAAATATCATCATAAGAGACTTCTTTAAACGCTAAGTTAGACATCTTTTTTACTCCTTAAAATCAACAATAGATTCAACAATTTGTTGAAAAATAAAATCCAAACTACCAAATAGCTCACTTAAATTATCAATGCTATAACTTTTGGTATTTTTATAAAAATGATGACCCTTTAAATAGCCATATTCCCAGTTCTTTCCATCAGTGACAATGCCATAAACAGGCAGCGATTCATCTTCATTTATTTTTTGCGCAGCAACTAATTCTGCTAAACATTGCCCCCAGCCTTGTTCAAAATCATTCTTCTTAGCTTCTACAACCGCTAACAAAGGATTCTCAAGATAAAGTTTTCCATAAGCAGATTTTTTAGACAGCATATAATCGGGCGTACCATTTAATTCTTTATCAACACTAATGCTTTTTTGTACCCATAGCGCGAATAATTCAGCATAAGGTTTATAAGCTTCACGTAAGACAGGGAAAATAATAATCTCGCAACGTGCTGCCTCCGAAGCAAACGCATCGAAATGGTCGAGATTAAAATCGAAGGCTTGTTGAAATTCTGATGAAACACTTAAGATTTTTGCTTTAATAAAATTAGTTTCGCTATATTTTATCGCGTATTTTTTTTGGACTTCGGGGATGTTTTTAAATTCGCTGAATGACATGATTATTCCTCCACCGCAAAATCAACAATTTCTTTTAACATAAGATTCATTTTTTCTGAAAAACGATTCAATTCTATATTGTCAGTACCAACAGGCATTAAATGCGTTTTAACGATAATTTTATCATTATATTCATAAGTCACCACATTACACGGCATGTGTTTTACGGAATGGGGCGACATTTGTAATAAGGTTTTTGCATGAGTCAAATTGCAAAACTGTATCGTGTCATAATTAGGGAAATTTTTAGTGCCGCGATCACGAATCACCTTGCCTACGCGAGAATGTCCTGTAATTCTAAAATTATGTTCGGTAATTGCAATTTCCAATTCCGCTAGCACATCATCATAAGGTTTAGTGGTGGTCGCTTCGTAATAAAACACACGCTCACCTTGTGGCTGTATGGTACAACTTGCAATTACGAGCAGGCTTGCGACAATAAACAATCTTTTTAGCATTTTCTTCTCAACGATAGAGCAATGATATGGAACAGGTAACAGGCGTAATTCTTGCGGGCGGTTTGGCGAGACGCATGAATAATCAAGATAAAGGTTTGATTCTTTATAACGGTCAACCGTTAGTGAGTTATGCAGTTAAGGCAATGCGCCAAGTCACTAACACGGTGCTGATTAATGCTAATCGTAATAAAGAAACTTATGCAGAGTTTGGTTTACCTGTGATTGCCGATCAAAATGATAATTTTGAAGGCCCTTTGGCGGGTATTTTAACAGCAATACTGGCGACAACGGACGAAACCTTGTTGGTCATTCCCTGCGATTCGCCGTTAATTAGTTCTGAGCATATCAATAAGTTATTAAGTTCTTTAGAAGAAAATCAAGCCGAAATAGCGGTGGCGTTTGATGGTGAACGCTTACACCCTGTTTTTCTGGCATTAAAAACACATTTGAAAGATAGTTTAGAAGCTTATTTAAAGAGTGGTGAACGCAAAATAGATCGCTGGTTAAAACAGCATAAATTGGTGGAAGTTGATTTTAGTGAACAGGCGGATATTTTTTTAAATATTAATACGATGGATGAACTTTTCGCGCTAGAAACTCAATCACCTTATCAACCTGAAATGAGCGATGCAGGTTTAGGGTTTTCTGCCCCTGCAATTGTCACCGATGAAACTGGAGCAGAGCGTGAAATTCAATTAGTCGGCGAACGTGCGTTAACGCTGTATGTGGATAGACAGGAAATCGTGACTTTAATGACGATGGGAACCCATCCTGAAATGCTGACGCTAGGCTATTTAAAAAATCAGGGATTTTTTGAAAAAATTAATGAAATTAAAATCGTGCAAGTTGATTGGGAAACCGAAGCCGTTGCCGTGATAACAGAACAGGAAAATAGTGATTTTTCCAAACAAATGCAGCAACGTACCGTCACCACAGGCTGTGGACAAGGCACGGTTTTCGGGCGTTTAATGGAAAAATTAAAAAATATCAAAGTCCCTGAAACGCGCATCAAACAATCAACCTTATACGCCATGCTCGCGGCATTAAAAGAGCATAATGAAATTTATAAAAAAGCGGGCGCGGTACATGGCTGTGCTTTATGCTCTGGCGGTACTATCGACTTTTTTGTGGAAGATGTAGGACGACATAATGCGGTTGATGCTATCGCAGGCTATATGTGGCTAAACAATATCAAAGGCGATAATAAGATTTTTTACACCACAGGGCGACTAACTTCTGAGATGGTGATTAAAGTCTCCCAAATGGGCATTCCAGTTTTATTATCACGTTCAGGCGCGACCCAAATGGGCTTAGAGATGGCGAAGCAATCAGGCGTGACTTTAATTTCCAGAGCGAGAGGTAAACACTTTCTAGTTTTAAATGGTATTAATAATCTTATTTTTGATGCCGTGTAATTAAATTCTTACAAATAATAAGTGAACAGTTAACAAATCCCCTGTTAGAATAGGGGAATTATACCTATCTTTTTTGCTAGAAAGATAATGCTAACGACTGTATGAAAACGAAACTACACCATACGACTACTCTCCTTTTAAGTTACCTGCTTCCCATTACCATAGGTTTTGCGACGGCTTTCGGTATTTTACTCACTCAAGAATATTCTTTTTCTGTTTTAGCTATTCTTCATAAATATTCGCTTTATTTTGCCTCCTTAGCATTCTTGCTCTTAAGCACTACCTTATTTAGTCGAAAGTTATTTTTACTTTTTAATAAATCAGATGCCGCCTTATGGAGGGAAAATATAACGCTTTTAGCGGGGCAGCGTCGTGCAGATTTGGGGGTATGGCATTACAATATTCAAAATAATAAAGTTTTTTGGTCTGATCAAATTTACCGATTACTAGGCTTAGAAGTCGGCTCAATAGAACCTAATTTTGAGTATTTTTTAAAGCAAATTCACCCTGATGACGTTGAGTTTGTTAATAATGCCGTAGATGAGGCGATTAAAAATAAGGTGCCTTACAATCTTGAATATCGTATTGTTCGTATTGATGATAAAAAAACTCGCTTTGTTCAAGTCAATGGCAAAGTTGAGTATAAGCGCGGTAAGCCTATTAAAATGATAGGGACAGTATTGGATATTACCGAGCGCAAACAACAAGAAGAGTTTGGTCAAATTTTAGAAAACTCTTTGAGTGAAATTTTGATGTTTGATGCTGAAAGCCTGTTGTTTATTCAAGCCAATCGAGGCGGCTGTCAAAACTTAGGTTATAGTCTTGAAGAATTAAAAACCATGACTCCTTTTGATGTCAAACCAGAAGTAACTCCCACCGCGTTTCAAGAAATGGTAAAACCTTTGCGTAATGGCTCAGAAAAACAATTGAGATTTGAGGCTGTTCATCAACGTAAAGATAAATCTCAATATTTAGTCGAGGTTCAATTACAGTTGGTTAGTTTTCAAAATACCCAAGTATTTTTAGCGATTACTCAAGATATTACCGAACAGCGAAAAATTGAATCCTCAATTAAATATATTGTTGAAAAAACAGCCATACAAACAGGCGGTAATTTTTTTGGTTCAATGACCTTAGAGTTAGCGAAAATATTAGAGGCTGATTGTACTTTAATCGGTGAAATAACGGCCGATAGAAGCAAAATAAAAACGACGGTATTGTGTATTGATGGACAAATTGTTGATAATTTTGAATACGAACTAAAGCATACGCCTTGCGAATCTGTGGTTAATGGTCGTGATGTTCTTTGTTATCCATGCGGTGTAAAGGAAACCTTCCCTAATGATTTGATGCTGCACGAAATGGCGATGGACGGTTATATTGGGACGTGCTTATTCAATAACAATGGCGATAATATTGGTATTTTAGTCGCACTTTATAAGCAGCCGATTCGTAATCAAAAATTTGCTGAAACCATTTTACAAATATTCGGCGTAGAAATCGGTGTTGAAATTGAACGCACTCGTGCTGAAGAAAAACTACAACATGCAAAGGAACTTGCAGAACAATCAAATCAAGCAAAAAGTGAATTTTTAGCCAATATGAGCCATGAAATTCGCACACCCATGAATGCGATTATTAATTTGGTGAATTTAGCCTTAAATGGTGAGTTAAACGAAAAGCAACGCTTATATTTGCAAAAAGTTAATGCCTCTTCCCATTTGCTGCTTGGGGTGATTAATGACATTCTGGATTTTTCTAAAATTGAAGCGGGTATGCTCGCGATAGAACACGTAGAAATTAATTTACCCGCACTTATTGAGAACATAAAACAAATTCAGGAAACGGAAGCAAAACGTAAAAATTTAAGCTTTGATTTATATATAGCACCAGAAATACCTGAAAAATTAATATCTGATTCTTTACGTTTAAAGCAAATCTTGCTTAATTTAGTCTCTAATGCCATTAAATTTACGCATTCAGGAAAAATAAGTTTACAAGTTCTGTTATTAGAAAAAACCGCAGAAACGGTTCGCTTAGAATTTAGTGTAAAAGACACAGGTACAGGTATTGAAGAACATCAACTCCCCTTATTACTGGAATCATTTTCTCAAGGGGATAGCTCTATCACTCGACAATTTGGTGGCTCTGGTTTAGGATTAACTATTTGCCAACGGCTTCTTAAATTAACGGATAGCCAGTTACAAGTAGAATCTAAATTAGGCGTTGGCAGCCGCTTCTATTTCACCATGACATTTGAATATAAAGATAATATAAATTTATCAAAATTATTAAGTACACAAGAAACTCGCAGTAAA
>WTBX01000069.1 GCA_013138855.1 Methylococcaceae bacterium | reverse complement strand
AAAATAACGAAAAATAGACATCTTCCCCAAACAACACTAGAACATAAAATAGAATACAATCTAGCTTTATTTCACCATGAAGTACATGAAGAACATGAAGGCGTTCATCTCTGATATGTCATGCACTTCATGGCTATATTGAAAGAAGTCCCGTATTTAGTTGGTAACTAAATTAAAGCTCATTAATGTAATGCTTAAAACGAGTACAATGGTTCGACAAGTTCACATCACTTTAAGCTTAGTTTTATTTCCTTAAAATAACCATCTTTCTCCACTTAAATGCTCAAAAAAAATGGATATTATATTTAAAGAATACGGACGAGTTGTCTGGCAAAAAAAATGGTATTTCCTATTAGCGTTAATCGGACTCGCAGGGGGAACAATCTTTAGTTTTTCTGTCCCGCTGATTTATAAAGATATTGCCAACGCTTTAGCCCAGCCTTATTCCGAAGAAATTTTAGTCTCATTATTGGACAATCTTTTCTTGATTGCGATGCTTTATGGCGGCGTTTGGGTCTCATGGCGGATATTGGAAGTTGGTATCGTTCCGTTAGACGGCGGCGGGGTTAATTTACTGGAAAAACGCTGTTTTGATGTTCTAAAAAAACAAAAACATATTTTCTTTGAAAACAGCTTTTCTGGCAGTTTAATCAAACAAGCAAACCGCTTTTCGCGTTCCTTTGAAATGATTATGGACTGGTTTTTATTTCAGTTTTTTCAAAATGGACTCGCTGTCATCATTAGCTTTATTATTTTTTATCAGCAACAACCTGAGTTTGCACTTTATTTTTTAATTTGGTTATTGATTTATTTAGCGTGGAATGTTGGTTTTTCATTATGGAAATTAAAGTTTGATAAAGCCGTTGCCGAGGCTGATTCTAAAGTGGGGGCGGTTTATTCTGATGCGATTAGCAATATCTTTATCGTCAAAAGTTTTGTGATGGAGTCTATAGAACAGCAACGCGTTAATGACAGTGCTGATTTTGTTTATCGTAAAAAAAAGATTGCGTGGATATGGATGTTTGTCTCTTTTGCAGTGCAAGGTTTAATGGTTTTTGGAATTGAATTATTGTTTGTCTACTTGTTAATTCAAAAATGGAAACTAGGAGCGTTTCAAGTAGGTGAGTTTGTGTTATTTCAATCCATTCTAATCATGCTTATTCAAAGGTTATGGGAATTTGGGCGTAATTTTAGAATGTTTTTTACCGCCTTGGCGGATGCTTCGGAAATGAGTGACGTGTTTAGAATTAATGAGTTAGATGTTGATTTAGAAAATGCTGAGGTCAGGGAAATCAAACGCGGTCAGATAGATTTTGATAAGGTTAATTTTACTTATGCGGGTAATCAACAGCCGCTATTTAAAGATTTTTCTTTATCCATTAAAGCAGGTGAAAAAGTTGCTTTAGTCGGACAATCGGGTTCTGGAAAAACCTCGCTAACTAAATTACTGTTTCGTTTTGCTGAACCGCAACAAGGAGAGATTCGTTTTGATGAAGTTAATAGTCAAGATTTTACCTTGCAATCTTTGCGTAGCCAAATCAGCTTGATTCCTCAACAACCTGAATTATTTCATCGCTCGGTAAAAGATAATATTACTTTAGGGGCTGATATTTCAAACGATGAATTGCTGGAAGTTGCGAGAAAGTCTCAAGCTCTGGAGTTTATTGAACAACTTACTAAACAATTTGATACGCAAGTCGGTGAGCGTGGCGTTAAATTGTCTGGCGGTGAAAAACAACGCATTGCCATTGCCAGAGCTTTTTTAGAAGACGCGCCGATTGTGGTGTTTGATGAAGCCACCAGTGCGCTGGATTCTTTGACTGAGAAGAAAATTCAGGTCGCTATTTTTGAGTTAATAAAAAATAAAACCGCGATAGTGATTGCGCATCGTTTATCGACTATTTTGCGTATGGATAGGATTGTGGTTTTAGAACAAGGGCGAATTATTGAGCAAGGCACACATCAGCAATTATTAGCCAAACAAGGAAAATATTATGAGATGTGGCAGCATCAAAGTGGGGATTTTTTAGGTGAATAATTTAGGGTCGGTTACTTTGTCTCTATCCCAACGTATAATAACTCCTCAATCTTAAGCGAGTTATTCTGATGATCCCCGAACAACGAAATTTATTAAAAAAGCTTTTCAATGATCTGGAAGACCGTCCTTTAGAGCCAGATGACCACTTTTATTATGCTTTTTTAGAAGAAACTAATAATGACCCCATTGCTGAATTAGCGGGCGGTATTAGTTTTAGTCAATCTCAAAGCGTTAATTTATTTTCAGGGCAGCGTGGTAGCGGTAAAAGCACCGAATTTAGACGCTTGCGCAAAATGTTACAAGATGATGATTGCGTGGTCTTTTTATTGGATATGCGTAATTATATGAATTTAACCACAACTGTCGAACTCAGTGATTTTTTAGTATCAATTATGATGGCATTAAGTGAGGCTGTGGAAGAGATGTTTAAAACAGCGCCTCATAATCGTGGTTATCTTGAGCGATTGACGGATGTTTTAACGAAAGAGATTCAATTGAGTGAGTTAAATCTGGACGCAGGGTTTACCAGTATTAAAGCCTCTCTAAAAGATGATCCTAGTTTTAAACAGCGTTTGCAAAAGGGCTTGCGAGGTCATATAGCAAAAATAGTTAAAGATGCGCATGATTTTGCTGAGGAAGTTGTCACGCTGGTTCGAGAAAAAACAGGCGACCCTAATAAAAAAGTAGTGTTATTGATAGATTCTGTAGAGCAAATTCGTGGGGTTGGTGCTGATGATGCTGAGAATGTTTATAAATCGGTAGAAAATTTATTTTCAGGACATGCTAATAGTTTGCATATTCCAATGTTGCATGTTGTTTATACGATTCCTCCTTATTTAACACCACTTGCACCTGGCTTAGGGCGACAGTTAGGCAGTAATTTGATTTGTACATTACCGAGTGTTCATGTAAAGACTAGAGAAAACTTGGCTGATACGCGGGGTTTGGAAATTATGCGTGAATTTATTAAAAGGCGTTGTCCTCAGTGGGCGCAAATTTTTAGGGTTGCGCAGTTAGATGAGTTTTCTAAAGCCTCTGGAGGAGATGTGAGAGATTTCTTTCGTTTGGTACGTGCTAGTTTGATAAAGGCTAATAGTTATAATAGTCATGGAAGTCTTCCTATTCCAGATGAAATTATTGAGCAAACACTTAATCATTTACGTCGCGAAATGTTACCCATTGCGGCAGAGGATAAGCAATGGTTGTGCAGGATTGCTGATTCTAAGAACGCCAAGTTAGAATCTATTGATAAATTGCCTGCTTTAGCGCGGTTTTTTGATACTAATTTGGTGTTGAATTATCGCAATGGTGATGATTGGTATGATGTGCATCCGTTGTTGAAAGATGAAATTAGGGAATAATGGAGCCGCGACTTTAGTCGCGCATGAGTTAAACATCGGAGTGAAAAAACTTGTTTTTTCACTCCGAGTATTAAGAGATGTTTTATGAGCAGTCTTAGTAGCAACAGCAATTTTCCAATATTTGCCTCCCTTAGTGAAGACGAACAAGAGCAATTTCAAGAATTAAGCCGCCATATAGAATGGGCGCAGTCTTTTAGTCTGATTATTCTTTTTGTAGAAAATCACGCGCTGGCAGATAATTTTAAACAGCTTTTACAAAGTCAAATGCAAGGGCGGGTTTCGGCTTTACAGGTTTTAGAGCCTGAAAATGCAGCAACATTAACTTTGGATATTTTTACCGCTTTAGCACAGCAGATTATTCCTAATGTGGTGGTGCCGTTGTGGTTAGAGTTGCATCATCACAGCGATAAATTATGGCAGCAGGCTAACGATAATTTTTTAGCGCGTTTAAATGAAAACCGCGACAAGCTTAGGCGCGAGTTTCCGCGTCCGTTTATTATGTTGTTACCTTTAGCCACTAAAAGCCGTTTTCGTGAAATCGCGCCTGATTTATGGTCGGTGCGTAGTTTTACTGAGGAGTTATTATATCCTGCCTCTGATGCCGTCAATACGCCGATTACGCAAACACGTTTTTATAATTATCTTTGTCAGCAAGCAACTCCTACTGAGTTTGAGGAAGTAACGATTAAAACCGCTGCGCTAACAGAATGGCAACGGGTTTTGCCTTTGCAACTGCAAGCTTCGGAAATGTTTTTAGTGGTTTGGCGTGCGTATGATTCAGCTTATGAAACAGGACAGCGACAACTGGCTTTGCAATTGTCCAAACAATTATTAGCACTGGCTTGTCAGGTAGTTGAGCAGCAAGCACAAGGTTCAAATTCACTGCGTAATTTAAGTGTTGCTTTAAATAAAAGTGGTGACATAGAAATGGCATTAGGCAATCATGAGCAAGCTTATGAAGCTTATCAACAAAGCTTAACTATTCGCCAAGCGTTACAAAACAGCTTGGGCGACACGCCCGAAGTCTTGCGAGATTTAAGTATCTCATTAAATAAGGTCGGGCAAGTAGAAGAAAAACAGGGACGTTATCAAGCCGCGCTCAGTGTTTACCAACAAGCTTTAACGATTTGCCAACAATTACAAAACAGCTTGGGCGATACGCCCGAAGTCTTGCGAGATTTAAGTGTCTCATTAAATAAGGTTGGACAAGTAGAAAAAAAACAGGGACGTTATCAAGCCGCGCTCAGTTTTTTTCAGCAAGGTTTAACGATTGCCCAACAATTACAAAACAGCTTGAGCGACA
>WTBX01000135.1 GCA_013138855.1 Methylococcaceae bacterium | reverse complement strand
GGCAGCAGCGGGAATTCCTGTGTTTGCCTGGAAAGGCGAAACAGAAGAAGAAGCAGAATGGTGTATTGAGCAAACTATCATTGGCCTTAATGGCTGGCGTCCGAATATGATTCTGGATGATGGCGGTGATTTAACCGTGATGATGCATGAAAAATTCCCTGAATTAATGGCAGATGTAAAAGGACTTTCTGAAGAAACAACGACGGGTGTCTTGCGTTTATACGAAATGGTTACCAAAGGGACATTGAAAGTTCCTGCGTTTAACGTGAATGACTCAGTGACTAAATCGAAATTCGACAATTTATATGGTTGCCGTGAGTCTTTAGTCGACGGTATCAAACGCGCTACCGATGTGATGATTGCAGGTAAAATTGCGGTGGTTTGTGGGTATGGAGATGTAGGTAAAGGTTGTGCGCAATCATTGCGTGGCTTAGGCGCGACAGTCTGGGTGACAGAGATTGACCCCATTTGTGCATTACAGGCATCAATGGAAGGCTTTCGTGTCGTCACTATGGAAGAGGCAGCTCCCCAAGCAAATATCTTTGTAACTGCTACAGGTAATTATCATATTATTAATCATGGCCATATGCTGGCAATGAGAAACAATGCGATTGTGTGTAATATCGGTCATTTTGATTCTGAAATTGAAATTGCAGCGTTACGTCAATACGAATGGGAAAACATTAAACCACAAGTTGACCACGTTATTTTCCCTGATGGCAAACGCTTAATCGTATTAGCGGAAGGACGTTTAGTAAACTTAGGTTGTGCCACAGGTCATCCTAGTTTTGTAATGTCCAACTCTTTCTGTAACCAAGTGTTAGCACAGATTGAATTATGGGAAAATGCCGACAAATACGAAAATAAAGTTTATATCTTGCCGAAAAAACTAGATGAAAAAGTGGCACGTTCGCATTTAAAACAGTTAGGTGTACAATTAACTACCTTAACCGAAGAGCAAGCGAACTACATTAATGTTCCCGTTGAAGGACCTTACAAACCTGAGCATTATCGCTATTAATATTAAAAATTAGAAATATATATTTTGAAAAGCACATCATGGATGATATGCTTTTCCTCTATTATTCATCTTTTTAATTTCAGACGAAAGAGAAAAATTCACCGTTCAGATTGTCTATAGAATATGGAAAATATAGTAACAATAAGAGGCTATCATACATGTAAAGCTGAAGGCGGCTGGAATTATATCAAGGAAAACACGCCTTTTCTTAGCGAGCCTAATAACAGACAGTGGCTGACTCAAGGGTATTATTTTTGGACTGATAGCGATTATTTTGCTCATCTGTGGGGACGACAATCAATAAGAGGAAAGTATGCGATTGTTGAATGTTCAATCGAAATAGAACGAAAATTGCTTTTAGATTTAGTTGGCTCAGTCTCTGACCAGTTGGTTTTTAAAGAACTATTAGATGAGTTTTCTCAATATTTAAAAGAACAGAATACAGGCGCAAAACCTACTGTTCATGCAATGTTAAAGTATTACAGAAAATTAGCGACTATTAATGCAGAAATTTTTCCATATATAGCAATAAAAGCACAAGATAGAAAAGTAATACGCAATATTAATTTCATTGAAGGTAATAAAGATTTATTGCCTTTAATTACTAGGCAGCAACTCTGTTTATTTAATTCAGCTATCCACTGCATTAAAAATAAAAATATTGTTTATCCAAAGCAATTTTAAAATAGGTAATTAAAATGAACGCCACTCAAAAAAAGTCATTACAACTTATAAGAGAACATTTTAAAAATATCAACCCAGCTGATTTTCTGAAAGAATATGAATCCTTAGAAGAAAACATTGGGCCTACTATTGATTCTTTTATCACAAAAGATGATTTTAGCATTTTTGTCGAGTCCGAAACTATACCAGTGAAAACTTTTAAACAACAACAATGTGAAATAATCAGTATTTCTTATAAAGAAAAAAGTAATATATATTCAGCAAATGATGACATTTATTTAGAACAACAATTAGCTGCTTAAAGTAATGAATATTACATTTATAGATACTAAAGTACTTCAACTCAATTTAATAAAAATACCAGAAGAAAGTGAAGAGGTAACTGATAATTTAGATTTTTCCTTTTCACCCGCTTTTTCTGAATTAAAATTGGATGAATTTTTAATTATTTTTAAATTATCTTTAACCGTTGATAGCTCTCGTCTTTCTATTGAATATGCTGCAAGGTTTTCTGTAGATGGCGAAATTGACAACGAGTTTAAGGAATCTCATTTTGTTAAAATTAATGCGCCCGCAATTGCTTATCCCTTTTTAAGAGCTTATATAAGTAATTTAACTCTTAACTCAGGTTTATCCCCTGTTGTTCTACCCACAGTAAACTTTACTAAATTCTCTTAACCCTTGTTTAAGATATTGGTATAAAACATACAATGTTCAAAAGAAATTATGCCATCACAAAAAAACTCAACCCCACTTTTCAGTTTTGAATTTTTCCCCCCTAAGAGCGAAGATGCCGCTAACAGTCTAAAAAATGTTCAGCAAAAACTAAGCATACTTAATCCTGATTTTTTCTCAGTTACATTTGGTGCTGGCGGCTCAACCCGTGATAAAACCTATGATACGGTCATAGATATTCAACAAAGTGGTATCCCCGCAGCCCCACATTTATCTTGCGTTGCATCGACTAAAGAAAATATCCGCGAAATTTTAAACGCCTATAAAGATAACGGTGTCTCTAAAATTGTCGCCTTACGAGGTGATATGCCTTCGGGAATGATGTCGGCGGGAGAATTTCGCTATGCCAATGAATTAGTCGATTTTATTCGTCAAGAAACAGGCGATTTTTTTGAAATCCATGTCGCAGCCTACCCCGAAGTTCACCCTCAAGCTCAAAATGCAAAAGATGATTTTAAAAACTTCCAACGCAAAGTAGATGCAGGTGCAAATGCCGTCATTACCCAATATTTTTACAATGCGGAAAGCTACTTCGCTTTTATGGATGATTGTGAAAAGAACAATATAGATATTCCTATTGTTCCCGGTATTATGCCAATTACTAATTATTCACAATTAGCACGATTTTCAGAAATGTGCGGTGCAGACATTCCACGATGGATGCGTAAGCGTTTAGAAGGTTTCGGTGATGATAGAACCGCTATTCGTGCATTTGGTGCAGAAGTGATGACTAAATTATGCCAACAATTGCTTGATAATGGCGCACCAGGTTTGCATTTTTATACCATGAATCAATCCATTGCAACCCTCGCTATTTGGGATAACTTACAACTTCCTACAAACAAATAACAAAGTTTCTTGCTTTAATCGCTTAACACTTTATAATCCCCTTCCCTTGCTTTCAGGTGTTTTTGTTTTAATGCAAAAACTGAAATGGGAAGTCGGTGCGTAGTTCTAAACTACTATGCCGACGCTGCCCCCGCAACGGTAGATAAGTTTAAGACAGCTCATACGCCACTGTATTTTTAAATATGGGAAGGCGAGTTGTCAGATGTAACGCTTATAAGCCCGGATACCTGCCCGAAAGCACTTCGGCGCAGCGGCGGGCTGTTTGCGAAATAAAGCCTAGCTTAGGCTTTATTTTCTGTCCTTCGTTGCTATTTTCTAGCATCCAATGCGCGGGCGGCGCGAAGGACATCATGTACAAATCATCGCTTTCTTTATTCTCTGTTTCTTTATTAACCCTTAGCTCTTTAGCTCAAGCAGAACAAGCCGCAGAAGAACTCTCCCCTATCACAGTCACGGCAACGCGTACTGCACAAGGCACAAAACTCGCCTCAACCACACTCATTACGCGTAAAGATATTGAACGCTTACAAGTCAATTCAATTGAAGATGCGCTACGCGGTATTGCTGGGGTTAATATCGCTAATAACGGCGGTTTAGGTAAATCCACTTCTATCTTTTTACGCGGCACTGAATCCGATCATGTTTTGGTTTTAATTGACGGTGTGCGTGTAGGCTCTGCCACCACTGGCAGCGCAGCATTTCAACATATTCCCATCAGCCAAATTGAAAGTATCGAAGTAGTTCGAGGGGCTAAATCAAGTCTTTATGGTTCAGAAGCCTTAGGTGGGATTATCCATATCCGTACTCGTAACGGAGCTGATAACGCTTTTCAACCTAGTTTATCAGTCAGTATTGGTAGTCATGACCGTTATCGTTATAGCGGTAATGTGGCAGGACAAATCGAAGACAGTTGGTATAACTTTAGCTTAAGTCGTGAACAATCGCATGGCTTTGATTCCTGTAGTCCAAATGCGACAAGTTTCGGCTGCTTTACTAATGAACCCGATGCTGATGGCTATCACAATAATGCAGGTTCATTACGCTTAGGGCATAATTTTAATGACCGCGTATTGGTCGAAGCCTATGGACTTTATGCCGCAGGCGATACCGAATTTGATGGCAACTTTCAAAACGAAGCGGAATTTGTTCAGCAAATGGTTGGCGGGCAAGTCAAAATTAGAGCCACCGATTTTTGGGACTTTACTTTCAAAGCAGGTGAAAGTCGTGATCGTGGTAAAAACAAACATGATGGCGTATTTTCCAGCTATTTCGATACCAGCCGTTTTAGCTTAACCGCACAAAATGATTTTCAAATTGCCGAGAATCACCTCTTCACTTTAGGTTATGATTATTTAATTGATGAAGTAGAAAGCTCCACTGAATATGGAGAATCAGAACGCTATAATCATGCGTTTTTTGGACAGTATCAGGGCGAATTTTACGGGCATCAATTAGTCTTAGGTTTTCGTGAAGACTATAATCAACAATTCGGCAAACACGATACATGGAATGCCGCGTGGGGTTATACGTTTGATAATAACATTACCGTTTCAGCTTCCTATGCGACCGCTTATAAAGCACCAACGTTTAATGAACTCTATTTTCCAAACTTTGGAAATGCTGATTTAAACCCTGAACGCTCACGCAGTTATGAAATTGCTATCAGCGGTGAACATGACTGGGGACGCTGGTCGGTAAATCATTATCATACTTATATCAGTGATTTAATCGCGTTTGACAGCAGTATTTTTGCCCCTAACAACATCAGTAATGCGCGAATTCGTGGTGTTGAAGCCATTGCCGCCACGCAAGTTTTCGGCTTTGATATACAGGCAAATTTAACTTTTTTAAATCCAGAAAATCGTAGTACGGGTGCAAATTCAGGTAAATTATTAGCACGCCGCGCAGAACAAAGCTTTCGCTTAGATGTTGATAAAAGAATTGATGATTTGAGTGTAGGAGCAAGTTTTATTGCCGAAGGTAGACGTTTTGATAATTTATCAAATACGCGTCGCTTAAGTGGTTTTACTACTTTAGATTTACGTGCAGAATATACTTTATTTAATCAAGTGACCGCGCAAGCTAAAATCAATAATATACTAGATAAGCAATATCAAACGGCTGCTGGCTATAATGCTGATGGATTGAATTTATTTTTTACTTTGACTTATACCCCTGATATTTAAATATTATAAATCAAAGTGTTACATGTAGGGTGGGTTAGCCTGTCGAGCGTAGCGAGATAACGTAACCCACCATTTACGCACCATCGGTGGGTTACGTTTGTTCGCTATGCGAAAAAATCTAACCCACCCTACGACTTATCTCCTTGAAAATAAACAATAAATCCTTAACTTTATGGCAATGAACTTACGGATGTATTAAAGTTTATTTTAAGTTGCTAGTCGTTTTTCAACCGAGGATTTATTATGACTAATATCAACAAAACTAACTTTTTTAATATGAGCTTTATCGCTTTAGCAGGCTTAATGCTGGCGACTCGTTTTCATCATTTTGGCTCAGCAATTTCCTTACCTGATGCCTCATTAATTAGCTTTTTCTTTGCAGGTTTATTACTTAAAAAATTACGCTTTTTTGTCGTGCTATTCATTGAAGCCGTATTAATTGACTATATTGCCATCACCCAATTTAGCGTCAGCGATTTTTGCATCTCTAACGCTTATGTTGCGTTGATTCCTACTTATGCAGCCATGTGGTATGCAGGCTATTATTGCCAGCGTTTTAAAACTTTAAAAATGTCAGAACTAAGTTTACGATTCGGCTTATTATTTGCCGCAACTTCAATGGCATTTTTAGTTTCTAACGGTAGTTTTTATTTATTTTCAGGTCGTTACCCTGAGTCTTCATGGGCGCAATATATAGAACGTGTTGGTATGTATTATCCACCGTATTTAACATCAACACTTATATACGGCATTGTAGTTTTTGCAGTCATTCAAATTATCAAAACTTTAAAAGCTCAAGCTGATAGTCAACATCACGTAGTTTAAGATAACTAGCTGTTTTAAAGCGGCCATCATCCACGAAAGGCATGAAAAATATAATTATTTTCATGCCTTTTGTATTTTCGTGGACAGCATTTAAATCATCTCGGACAGATTATTTGGCTATTCAGTATCTCCCGTGAAAATACAAATATAAGGACTGGCAGTCCTTCCGTAGAGTATAAAAATCAAAAGAGGATTGCCACTCCTTTTGCTAGATCACTTGAGTTTCACGGAAAACCCTGAAGAGCCGATTATTTTTCTGCATTCTTCTTTTTTCTGGAAAGCCATTGTTTAGAAACAGAATAACGCCAAAAGCCTTTTATTCCAAAATAGCCTAATACCGCTGAAACAATTCCTAATATCAGACAACCTAATAAAAAAGGCTGCCATATATCACCTAATCCAGACATCATACTCTCTAAAGAAAACTCAAAATCAGCACTCGGAGCAGGTTGCGCTAAAAATATTAATCCAATAAAATAGGCAAAATAAAACATCGGCGGCATCGTTAGTGGATTAGTAATCCAGACTAATGCTACAGAAATCGGTAAATTCCCCCGAAAATAAAACGCCCCCGCCGCAGCAATCGCCATTTGCCCAGGCGTTGGAATCCACGCGCAAAATAAACCAATAGCAAAAGCGGTCGCAACCGAGCGGCGATTTAAATGCCAAAGGTTAGGTTCGTGTAACCTGTCGCCCAAAAATTGAAGGTTTTTATTTTTTTTAAGGGTTTCAGGGTCTGGTAGATATTTTTTTATAAGTTTTTTTGGCATAGTAAAACGTCTTTTTGAGAAATGATGATAAAGTTTATTTGTTTTTATAGATTCTTAGCGTCATCTTTTTTTAAATATCTTGATATTCTCACACAACTTAGCATTCTATGCCTCTTTTGGTCTTATCTTTTTTAGTTGGGATTGTTTTAGTCCAGCAATTAACGCAATTACCAGCTTCAAATTGGCTAGTGCTAATCACACTATTCATCTCAATTTGTGCTTATAAACGCTATTGGCATTTAGCGGTTTGTCTTGTGGGAATTATTTGGGCAAGTCTATTTGCAGCAACACATTTAGCAGGGCAATTGCCAGAGAATCAAGAAGGTAAAGACATAGCGATTTCAGGTTATATCACAGGTTTGCCTCAAAAAGATGACAGACGAACGCGTTTTGATTTTATCGTTAATCCAGTTCAAAAAGATTTACCCGATAAATTACGTTTAAACTGGTATTTCAGCGAACAAAGCGTAAAAGCTGGTCAGCATTGGCGTTTTACCGTCAAACTTAAACGTCCACATGGCACCTTTAACCCATCAAGTTTTGATTATGAACGCTGGTTATTTACTCAAAACATAGGCGCGACTGGCTATATTCGCAAACCTACTCCTAAATTAATCACAGAGAAAAATAAAAAATACAGCATTTCTATCTGGCGACAAACGATTTCTGAAAAGCTAGAACAGCTTTTACCCGATAATGATAATTTAGCGATTATCAAAGCCTTAAGCATTGGCGAACGCAGTCAAATAAGCGACTCACAATGGTCGCTATTTCGTAAAACAGGCACAGTACATTTACTCGCCATCTCAGGTTTACACATTGGCTTAGTCGCAGGATTAATATTTTTTTTAATCCGCAAACTTTGGGCATGGACAGGCATTACTCGCGTTTCATCCCAAACCATTGCTGCGTATAGCGCGTTAATCACAGCCTTGTGTTATGCCGCCTTAGCAGGTTTTTCCATTCCCACCCAACGCGCTTTAATCATGTTAGCGGTTGCCATGTTTGCGATGATTTATCAACGTCATCTAAGACTATTAACCACCTTATCATGGGCATTATTGCTAGTTTTATTATTTGATCCCTTAGCGGTTTTATCGGGCGGCTTCTGGTTATCTTTTTCTGCCGTTATCATAATTGTTTATTGTGGTAGCAAACGCTTAGGCGATGCGGGGCGTTTTTCCAAATGGGTTAAAATTCACGGCATCCTCGCATTAGGTTTATCGCCATTACTATTATTCTTTTTTCAACAAGTCTCGCTTATATCACCGTTAGCCAATTTTATGGCGATTCCACTTATTAGCCTGTTCGTTGTTCCATTAATTTTATCTGCGATATTATTAATGTCCTTTCTGCCATTAGCCGCGACTCAATTATTAACCCTCGTGGATGAAATTTTAAATATTCTATTCGTATTCTTAAATCAACTCGAAAATTTACCCTTTGCAAGCTTGACGCATTTACAACCTTCAATCTGGGCGGTTCTATTAGCCGTCATCGCTATCCTATTATTACTTGCGCCTAAAGGTATCCCTGCCCGCAGTTTAGCCTTCGTACTGTTCTTACCTTTATTTTCACCTAAACAAGAAATCTTGCAACACGGTGAATTTAAAATGGCTTTATTAGATGTAGGGCAAGGTCTAGCCAGCGTTGTACACACGGCAAATCATTTATTAGTCTTTGATAGTGGCGCGAAATATTCAGAAGATTTTGATATGGGCAAAGCGGTAGTATTACCGTATTTACAAGGGATAGGTGCAAGTAAAATTGACCGCTTAATCATCAGTCACGGTGATAATGACCATATAGGTGGGATGCAATCATTGATTAAAAATATAGCGATAGCTGATATTTACAGCAGCGTGAGTGATTCTATAAAAGACACACCCGCCCTACCCTGCCTTGCTGGACAACAATGGCAATGGGATGGGGTGACTTTCAAAATACTATCACCCAGTGAAAATCATTTTCGTTCTGAAAACAATAACTCCTGTGTTTTAAAAATTGAATCCACTTATGGAAGTGTATTATTTACAGGGGATATTGAAGCGACAGCCGAGCATACGCTACTACGAAATTTCCCAAATACTTTAAAAAGTGATGTCTTAATCGCCCCCCATCATGGAAGCAATACCTCATCGACGACCGCTTTTTTACAACAAGTAAACCCACAATGGATATTAATTCCCGCAGGTTATAAAAACCGTTTTCGTTTTCCACATCCTAAAGTATTACAGCGTTATCAACAACAAGGTGGAACATGGTTTTCAACTGCAAATGAAGGGGCATTATTTGTGCATTTTACTCAAAAAGGACAAAAAGTTATGTCATATCGAGATCAATTTGGAAAGTATTGGAATTTTCGATAAATCCTGCAAGTATCGAGTATCACTCATTATAAGTACCCCATAGTATCGAACAAGTTAATAAATTTCATTGATGATACTCATACTTAACCAAAGTAATCCATTTTTTATGCAAAGAATTGTAATGCTTTCCAGATGTTTTAGCGGTATGAAGTATCTTCTCCAAAACCACCATAGTCTGCTCATAATTTCCCTGAGCTTTAAGCAACATCGCATAACGATAACTTGCCTCTGCACCAGAATAATAACCATCTAACGACTTATATTCCTGTAAAGCCAACTCAACATCACCCAAGGCTTCAAGCGTTCTTGCATAAAGCAAATGTGCCTCAGCATTTTTAAAATCAGGATTTTTTTCGATTAACTCATCTAATAGACGCTTAACAACTGAATAATTTTCCAAACCAAACTCAGCCCTAGCAAGTCCATACATAAGATAAGGATCATTTTCATGAATCCCTTTTAAACTCTTTTCATACAGCAATTTCGCCTCATCAAACATATCTTTATCGAGACAGGCAGCGGCAAGTTTATTGGCATTTTCTACCGATTCAAGAATAGAGTAATTGTGAGAGGCAATTTTTAAAGCTTTATCTGGATTTACTTTTTCTTCTATATTCTGCCTGACTTCTCGTCCTGAGCGAGAATTCATAAGTTCTGGTAATAATTCGACCAGAAAATAAGCAATAGACCCTGCCAAAGGAAGAAAAACAACAATATAAACCCAAGTAGTATTACGCCCTGTTTTGGTAATATGAACCACGAGTGCAATTTGAATAAGAACAGAAATAATAAATGCTGGCATGATGATACCTTTAGTCTAATGAGGTCTTAAAAAGAAAACATCAGCATCCTTGCCACAAATCACGGATATGAATCAGAGACAAAATTAGAAATGTTAATTTAACATTAAAATTAATAGGGACTTTATTATCTAAGAGATAAACTATGTTGACAAGGTTTAATCCATTCTAATGCTGCATTGTGTAATGAATTCCTTTAGTGCGTAACAACTTCCGCTGCCATGCTTGCTCCGTGAGAGAACGAATGCAAACTGAGAGATAACATCACTTTAAAGAATGTTACCCCTTGATTAACAGTGTTTTATCAGCCTTAGAGGCGAGTGCTGATTTATAAAAATGTTCCATTAAATCCTTATAACTTTTTTATTACCATGAAGCACATGAAGAAAAAAAGACAAAATGTCTTAATTTAAGGTAACTACTCAGCGTACATGGAGACGCGACTTTTAGTCGCGCACGAGACCTAAAAACATCTCCAAAATCTATAAATTAAACAAATTCAAATAAGCTCGCTTTAAAATACATAGATAAAACTTCGTGCGCGACTAAAAGTCGCGACTCCGCGTGAGTAGTTACAATTTAAGCTCAATAACTGAAATTTATAAAGCAGAGAGACCTAAAACAAGGGTTTGTAATCAACCTTAAAGAAAATACTTAATGTTCTTCATGTGCTTCATAGGAAACTGGTTATAGCGGCTAAAAAGATAAATTTTTGCTCTAACTCCTGCTGAAAAATCACTGCTATCAGTTAAAGGTAAACGGAGGCGCGACTTTTAGTCGCGCACGAGACCTAAAAATATCAAGTATGCTGGGCTTTCCTGACAATACCGAAATAAGGGCTAGCAGTCCTCCCTTGAAATATGAAAATCAAGACAGGACTGCCAGTCCTTTTGAAAAATAATCTCAGTTTCACGGAAGAGCTATTAAAATAAACTCGTTTTAAAATTAATGCATGAAACTTCGGGCGCGACTCAAAGTCGTGGTTCCGCCTGAGTAGTTACAGTTAAAGATTAATTCTTTTATTATCAATATCATATTGGTATAGGGTGGGTTAGATTTTTTTAGAAGCAAAAAACGTATCCCACCTATTGTGCTAAACATTAGCCTACGTTATGACAGTGAATTAAAAAGTAAAAATAGAGAAAAAACACCGTATAGCCTCAGCAAAGCAGACCAAACAAACGCAACAGGATTCTGATAAAATACCCTGAAAACTTAAAGAATTAATCGCTTCACACCAAAACATCCGCCATGAAAAAATTCCCCATAGGCATACAAACCTTTTCAAAACTCATTGAAAATAATTGTTATTACATTGATAAAACCCCATTAATCGCTGAATTAGTTGAAAAAGGTGAATATTATTTTTTTTCGCGTCCTCGTCGGTTTGGAAAATCCTTACTTGTTAGTACCTTAAGCTCAGCATTCAAAGGTGAAAAAGAGTTATTTAAAAATTTATATTTAGAAAAAAACTGGGACTGGTCTCAACAATATCCTGTTATTGACTTAAGTTTTGGGCGTGGTGTTTCAGGTTCGGTCGAGGGACTTAATGAAACTTTTGCGGCAATTTTAAATGAAATAGCAGAAAATTATGGCGTTACCCTGAACCAACACAGCCTATCAAATAACCGTTTTGGAGAATTAATCCATACTTTATATCAAAGCACAGGACAAAAAGTCGTTGTCTTAGTCGATGAATATGACAAACCTATTTTAGATAATATCGACAAACCAGAGCTTGCTTTAG
>WTBX01000349.1 GCA_013138855.1 Methylococcaceae bacterium | reverse complement strand
TCAGAAAAACTGCCTTTTTTTCAAGATTTACAAACCGTTGAAGCTTTAAGTAAAGAACCGTGGTATTTAAAAACTCATGTCGAAAAAGCAGGCTCACGCGAAATAGCCACCACTTATGATTTATCCAAATATGATTTCGCCTTTCCAGCGGGAATTCCTGCCGCGACAAAAATCAGCCGCGAAAAGAATATAAAAAAATCTTATCAGCCATTTTTCACGCCGATGGTGATTGCTTCATGGAAACCCATTGCCGAGGTATTAATGGCAAATGGCATCGTGAAACAGCGTGAAAATGCTTATTATATTGTTAATATGAGCAAGCTATTCGAGCTGATTATTAACAAAACTCGCTGGATAGATTTAATCGACAGCGATAAGTATCCTGCCAATAAATCCATTTTAGTCAGAACTACCGATATACGCACATCCAACAGCGCGGCAATGTATTTAGCTCTTGCCAGTTATGTCTTTAATGGCAATGCAATTGTGCAAAATGAAGCGCAAATCAATCAAATTATTGATCAACTCGCGTCTTTATTTTTACGCCAAGGCTTTACCGAAAATTCATCGGCTATCCCCTTTCAAGATTATTTAACGATGGGGCCTGGTAAATCACCGTTAGTGATGATGTATGAAGCCCAGTTTTTAAGTGAAGCGGCAAAGGACAACAGCGCGATTAGTCAAGATATGGTGTTGCTCTATCCTGAACCCACTTTATTTACTAAGCACATCCTAATTCCCTTTAATGAAAAAGGCGAAAAATTAGGCGAAGCCCTAAGCACTGATGAAACTTTGCAAAAAATCGCCACTGCACATGGCTTACGAAGCAAAAACACCCACTTGTTCAAAGACTTTATTAAAGCTAAAAACCTGAACGTACCCACATCATTAGTCAACATCACCGAGCCGCCAAGTTATGCAATATTAGAGCGGATGATAACTATTATTGAACAACGCTACGCCCGTCGATAATTATTTTTGAGAGGATAAAACCATGTCTGAAACAGCTACGCTTACGCCACCTAGTGTCACTTTAAATCCACCCGAAGTTGTTGAGCCGATTCCAAAAGAAAAAGCGTTAACGATGGTACCTGTGTCTGATGATGAGCATAAGAAATTAGATGATAAAGTTGCTGAGTTTATTAACGTCGTCATTAGCTCTGATGTTCACAGTGAAGGCTTTAAGGAAAAAGTGAATGCCATTCATAACATGGGCAATAATGAAATTAGGAATGCCGCGAGCATGTCTAATCGTATGTTAGACCGTCCTATGAATGCGATGCAGTCAGGCGCGTTTGATGATAATGCTCCTGTTGGCAAGGCTCTGATTGATTTGCGTGAAACGGTGGAAAGTTTAGACCCTACCGAACAAGATATATTATCGCCCCGTAAATTATTAGGTTTTATTCCTTTTGGTAATAAATTAAAAAATTACTTTCATCAATACCAATCAGCCCAAACCCATCTCAATGGCATTGTTGAGGCTTTATATAATGGTCAAGATGAACTCCGCAAAGACAATGCAGCGATTGAAACTGAAAAAGCCCGTCTTTGGGAAATGATGGGAAAAATGGAACAATATGTTTATTTAGGTAAGCAAATTGATAGTGTTTTAGAACGACGAGTTGATGAAATCGAAGCTCAAAACCCTCAGAAAGCGCGAATTGTTAAAGAAGAAATGTTGTTTTATGTGCGCCAGAAAGTTCAGGATTTATTAACTCAGCTTGCGGTTAGCATTCAAGGTTATTTAGCGTTGGATATGGTGCGTAAAAATAATTTAGAATTAATCAAAGGGGTTGATAGAGCCACAACCACGACAATTTCAGCCTTAAGAACGGCGGTTATGGTTGCCCAAGCCTTGACCAATCAAAAGTTAGTCTTAGACCAAATTAATGCTTTAAACACCACCACCAGCAATATGATTGCAGGGACGGCCGAAATGCTTAAGCAACAAGCGGCGGAAATTGGTCAGCAAGCTGCGAGTTCCACAATAGAAGTCGATAAATTAAAAGCCGCATTTGCTGATATTTATGAAACAATGGATATGATGGCGGATTATAAAATTAAAGCGTTAGATAATATGAAAAAAACCGTGGATGTTTTATCTTCTGAAATTGAAAAATCAAAGACTTATACCGATAGAGTCCGTGCTGACGAAGCAGAGAAAATCACTGAGAATACCAAGATTGATACTTCGGGTGTAGTAAGCTTGTAAGCTTAATTAACAAGAAATTTATCATGCATTATTTTTATAATTTTAAAGGTTTTAAATCCGCGCAGATTGATTTGCTTCGACCAATGACATTACTAATCGGGCGTAATGGTTCTGGTAAAACTAATGTCATTGAAGGTGTGGAATTATTAGCGCAATTGGCTAGTGGGCGACCTTTATATGAAATTAGTGAGTTAGGGCGTGGTAGTGGTACTACTTTTGAAGTGAGAGGAGGATTATCGGGGTGCATGAGAAAAAAAGGCAACGATAGTTATTTTCCTTTAACTCTTGGGTTTGGATTTATTGAAGCTAAAAAACAAGCTATTACATATTCTATTCACCTTGATTTCGTATTACCTAAAATTTTAGAAGAAGTATTAACTATTGATGGTAAGAATTTATTTGAAGGACATATAAAGAAAAATTCTCAAGATTTTGTAGAAATTAGTTGTAATAATTTATTTAATGAAAATGCTAACCCTCTTTTGCAACTCCCTTCAAATCGCTCTGTTTTATCTGCTTACTCAAGTGTACTTTCACAATTATATGGAGGAAAAGAAAAGATAGAAGTTATGGCAAAAGCGATACACGTTGCAAAAACAGTTTACAACCATTTGAAATCTGCATTTGTTTTCGACTTCCATTCTCGATTAATGCGTGAATATGAAAAGGCAGGTTCAAATTTTTTAAATAAAGATGGTTCAAATCTTTCATCTGTCCTTTATTCAATCAAAATTAGCGATAATAAACTCGAAGAGAAAAACCAGCTTTTACCACGTCTTTTAAATATTTTAAAACAGCTCCCAGAAGAGCCATATACAAGCTTTGAATTTTTCACCACACAAACGAATCATGTATTATTCGCATTAAAACGAAAAGATAACTCGTTTATTGATGCGAGCTTATTATCTGATGGAACATTACGCGCATTAGCTATTTTGGTGGCATTAGAAACTGTCCCAGAAGGTTCAAGAATGATTATTGAGGAGTTAGATAATGGTATTCACCCTTCACGAGTAAAGCTATTAATTGATACGATTTGGGAATGTAGTCAACGACGTAACTTAAATGTACTAGCGACAACGCATAACCCTGCTACATTAAATGGTTTAAGCACAGAGCAGCTAGATTGCGTCGTAGTTTGTCATCATGATTTGAATGAACAAGCCGATAAGCTAACCCCTCTTTCAGAAATTCCTTTTGCCGATGTATTATTACAAAAAGGGCAGCTAGGTGATTTAATGACTCAAAATGTATTAGAAAGCTATTTAATGCCCAATTTTGAGGAAGAACAACAGCATAAAGCAGAAGAATGGCTGGAGCTGTTTTAGTGATTACACATATTGTTGTTGATACCAGTTATTGGTTAGAGTTTTTTCAAGTTCCAAGCCGCTGGAGTGAAGTAAA
>WTBX01000110.1 GCA_013138855.1 Methylococcaceae bacterium | reverse complement strand
TTAATCGTATTAATTAAACAAGAATTACAAGCTTTTTCCACTCATACTTTCAGTCGGGTGAACTTAAGCCCTTATAACGCGGTTTTAAAACGTCATGATTGTGAATTACGTTTAGTCTGTAATGAGAAATTACAGCAAAAAATGCAGAGTATAGATAAACATCTGCAACAACAACTATGGATTATTATTGCCTGTTTAACCGTCTTAGTCGCGTTATTGCTGATTGATAATAGAAAAATAAAGCCCTATACGATGCTTTTATTATTGTCCGCTTGTTTATTATTATTGGGCTTAGGGGTAGTGACTCCAATGATAGAAATTGAAGCACAAATAAGTAAATTAGAATTTCAGCTTTTAGGCGAAGCGGTTAATTTTAGCGAACAAGTGGTTTATTATCAGAATAAGAGTATTACTGATGTGGTACTGTTATTACTTCAAAATACTAAGCCGCAAGTCATATTAGTTGGCTGCTTAATTTTTCTATTTAGCATCATTTTTCCTTTATTAAAGTTGATTTGTTCGGCGATTTATTATTATGATTTAAAGGGTTTAAAATCGAACGCTTGGATTAAATTTTTTGCACTCAAATCAGGGAAATGGTCAATGGCCGATGTTTGGGTGGTGGCTTTATTTATGGCTTATATGGGCTTTGATGGTTTAGTGGGTAGTCAATTAGCACAGTTGGAACAAGCTAGCACAGGGAATATGAAAGTTTTAACCACTAATGGTACGGAGTTGAAAGCAGGTTTTTATTTATTTTTAGCGTTTTGTTTGAGTAGTTTGTTTTTAGCGGTGAGAATTGAGGCGAGTGTAATTAATTTAAAAAAATAGGTCAGTATCTTAAAATTCAGGGCAGACATCTACCTTAGAGAACCTCGTTCTCTAAGGAAACAATCACCATGTTTTAGCTTTAAATTCCACGTCATTGCATACAGTTAAATGCTCACCTGTTTGGGCTATAACATATAAGCCCTGATTGTAAGCATATTGGACGACATTTTCTGCGAGTACCATTGCAGAAACTGCGCCCATTACGCGCTTGTTTGCATAGGCTGGTAACAGTCGTTTAAGTTTTTCTAAGCGTTTTAAATGTTCTCTAATATCATCAATTTTTAAATTACTTTTGCATTCAATGGCAATAATATCGCTGTCATTAACAACGAGTAAATCTATTTCAATGCCTTCGCCATTACGCTGTGAGCTGATATTTTGATGAACTTCGTGAACTTCTATGCCACGTTCTTTAAATAAACGCACGGCAGCGGGGCGTACCATTTCTTCGACAAACTCGCCTAATCTATTACCGAGCCGACCGATACTTTCACTCATTTGGTTTATTTTTTTATCGGTTTTTTTCATTTGTTCGTCAGTTTCTTGCATTTTCCTATCGGTTTCTTTAAATAAGAGCAGAATATCGTCTAAAGTGAGTTTTGGTGTTGCTGTTTGAGTTTCCATTATTGTATTACCTTTTTTTAATATGAATTTATACCTGTATTTTTAAGCTAAAGTTCAACTTGTATTTTAAGCTGCAATCGTGGTTCTTCATAATCTTCCGTGAAACTCAAGTAATTTAGCAAAAGGACTGGCAGTCCTCTCTTGATTTTCATTGTCTACATAAGGACTGCCAGTCCTTACATCTGCATTTTTATGGGAAATCTTGAAAACCTGCAATCGTTCTTACACGGAATACGGGAATTAGGGACTAACTAAACATTTTCTTCATGCTCCACTTCAACAACAAAAACACCACAATCCCTAGCACCAATAAATATTCAAACGAACCAAAAAAGCCGATAAAAATACGTGTTTTATAAATAAACAACAAAATCGCAAACGTCACACCCAACATCATCAACAAACCAGAAAGCTTATCAAACCACGGTAATTTAGAAAATTGCGCCTGTTTACTAATAATCATCAAGGTTGCAAACGCTGATAATAACGGCAAAAAATACACCAACACATTCACATTTAATAAATTAGTTCGCACAAAAAACATGCCGTATAAAATTAAGGTCGCGGAAAACGCAGCAGGAATCGTACTTAAATACGTCAACACACTATAGATATAGCGCGTATTCCCCCGCTCGCCATTTTTACGTTGATGTAAAAAACCGCACATAAAAGCCAATAGCGGTAAACTAATAAAATAAATCAGCAAAATAGTTGAGCTGCTGAAATTTTGCAGCCATTGATTAATTGTCACCGTTAAAACTCCTTACGATTTAGAATAACTTCTCATCACTTCATACAATTGCACTTGATTACTGTCGCTTGCTGAGTATGATAATACACTTTACGCCCACGTTTTAACCCTGCACAGGACAGATCATGAAAAAGAGTATCTTTAGTTTTATTTTAATGCTGTTTATCAGCCTTTCGCTACAGGCAGATGAAAGTACTAATGCTGTCACTGAAGATGGGCGTAACGTTATTTTATATTCAGATGGAACGTGGGCATTTAGACAAGAAATGCCTCAACTTCGCCCACAAAAAGCCAATAAGTCTTTAAAAGGAAAACGCGGTGCTTACGAAGTTTTCTATAACGATAAATTATGGAAACAAGGTAATGCAGGCAATGAAGATGCAGAAATTCAATTGCAGCATAATAATGGTGATGGCTATGCGATGATTATTTTTGAACGCATTCCTGTACCGCTAGAAAATTTAAAAAAACTGGCTTTGGAAAATGTACGCTCAGTTGCGTCTAATGTTGAAATCGCGGGCGAAGAAAGAAAGTTAGTGAATGGTTATGAAATGATGGTGTTAAGAATTAATGGTGCTATCGAAGGTATTCCGTTTTCTTATCTTAATTATTATGCCAGTGGTGATTGGGGAACAATACAATTCGTGACTTACACCGCCACCGTGTTAATGCCAGAATATGAAACTGATTTTCTGGATTTATTAAATGGTTTAACGATTAAGCAATAATCATGAGATGTACTCTAACAATATTAGAAGATGCCTTACAACGCTTGCTTCGACGCGAAAATGCCGATGCTTTTGTGATTTTTTCGGATAAAAATACAGGGCGATTTATTCAGTTTGCAGGGTCTGCTTATGAAAATTTATTGCTCGATTTGCCTGTGCAAACTTTATCTGATGGAGAACTGGAAAAGACAAACGAAGTTTTAAAACAATATGGCGTAAGTCTTGGGGTTACTCAACTTTTAGATAAACCAGACGGTGTTCCGACAAGTATGCAATATGGTTTTAATATTGATTTTGGTAATGATTATAAAAGTGCTGCCAATACTACGCATTATTTAATGCAGATTATTTATTCATTATCTGATGATTTTGACTTAGCGATTGAAGAAAATTAATAAGTAAGGAATAAATTTTTACCATGAAGGGCATGAAGATAAAACCATTAAAACTTCATGTTCTTCATGCCCTTCATGGTTTATAAGTGTTACTAAGTTGACTGATATAACTTTGGAAGTTATTAAAATCGTATTCCGTATGGTCGGTTACTTATAAGAGTGAAATCGCACAGCTTGAGATAATTTAAAAATTGATCCTTTCCATCATGTTGTTTTTATGAGATAAAGTAATTATGTTTTTTAAATTTTTTCCATTAGAAACTTAATCATGAATTAACGCCACTGAGCTTATTAACTCGACTGTAAGATTGTTATTCAACAAGTTCTATTGTCATCAGTTTGAAAAATAGTGAATCATTAATCATTAAAGGGGAAATATCATGAACCAGATTAAATTAATATTTCGTGGCTTTAAGTCCTTATTACTTTTAATCCTGCTAATTGGATTAACACCTAATGTTTATGCTAAAGATAAAGGTTGTTGGGTTGATTTTTTTGAGTCGGCTCAATATAAAGGCGAACACTTTAGAGTAAAAGGTAATACTAACTTAAAAACATTAAATGATGTCAATGGGGCGAATTGGGATTCGCGTATTGTCAGTCTTATTGTAGGCCCTAAGGCTAAAGTGACTGTTTTTGAACATAGGAATTTTAAACTCCCTTTAACCGAAATGGCTAAATACCCTGTGTTAATGAAGTCTTTAGGGATTACAGAGCAAGATATAAGAGAAGAAGCAGAGCTTATTTTTACTGCGAAGGCAAGAATACATGCGCTTAGCGATTTCAATTTTTATCATAAAACCAGATCATTGAAGGTTGAATGTGTTAAGTAACTGATGTTACGCACGACTAATTAATTGTCCATAAAAAGCACGGAAATTATTTCGATTTGTTTGATTAACTTACTTTAAGAAATAAAACTTAGAATTACATAAAGACTGGCGGCTATCCGAAAGACGTAGTCTTTTGGGTAGCTGCCAGTCCCCATTTAAACTATTACAAGCAAATTGCTCTAAACGTGGGGACTGGCAGCAAGCCAAAGGGCTTTGCCCTTCAGCTTGCCGCCAGTCTTTAATTGTACAAGCTGGAGCTTTCGTACTTTTCGCGGATAATGCGTAACATCAGTTAATTAATGAAACAAGAAATTGCACAATTAGGCGCGTCTATTTTAAGATGTAAAGCTGAAAAAATTATAGACTTTAATTCCCCAGAATTAAGCTTACTTGCTGATAATATGCGCGTTACTTTAGAGGAATCAGGCGGTGTAGGATTAGCTGCGCCTCAAATTTTTCAATCTTTTTGTATATTAATTGTCGCCTCTAAGCCTACTGCGCGTTATCCCGATGCACCTGAAATGAAGCCCGTGCTATTGATAAACCCTGAGTTTGAAATTTTATCAGAGATAATAGAAAAAGACTGGGAAGGTTGTTTAAGTATTCCAAGTATTAGAGCTTTAGTTCCACGTTATGAGGCTATTTTAGTAGATTATCAAGATATAAAGGGTAATAAACATCAGCTTGAATTAAAGGGGTTTGTTGCGCGAGTTTTTCAACATGAATACGATCACTTGCAAGGCTTAGTTTATTTGGATAGAGTTGAAAATAATCGAGATATTATTTCAGAAACAGAATTTTTTAAGTTAATCGCTGTGTAAAAAAGATTAAATGAGGTTGTTTATGTTTAAAATATTAAAAATAGTCAGTGTTTCAGCATTACTAATGCTCTCAATAGAGGCTCAAGCCTGTGCAGAACAAGCAAGCCCAGAGCAAACAATAGAAACAATGGCAGAAGTAGGCGATGCATTAGCACAAGCAAAACTTGCTTCTATGTATCTTTTAGGGCGAGAAGGTTTTGCAAACAATCCCGTAAAAGCGGCTGAATGGATGGAAAAATCTGCAAAACAAGGATTGGTTGAAGCGCAAGTAGCCATTGCTGCTATGTATGATCGAGGCTTAGGTGTTAAGCAAAACGTGAAAACCGCCACCAGCTGGTACGAAAAAGCTGCCAAACA
>WTBX01000005.1 GCA_013138855.1 Methylococcaceae bacterium | reverse complement strand
AATTCCTATAATAATTAACGCAATTAAATTGGTTATGACACTTTTATTTACTAACTTTTTCATTTCTTACTATTAATTAATTTAAACAACATTTTTTGTATTTTTTACCGCTACCACAAGGACAAGGCTCATTACGTCCGATTTTGGGTTGGGTTGTATCTACAAATCTTACAGGTTCAACTTTTTTGGCAGGCTTGGATTTGGCAGTTTCAGACTCAGACTTAGGAATAGAGAAGTTTTTTTCTATCGAAGAAAACATATTCTTTAGAAGTTGTTTTTCTTCCTCCTTTGTTTTAAAACAAAGAAAGGAAGACATATCGTTGAGAGCATCAATAGGTTTACCTTCTTTAAGCACTCTTTCAAGACACTCCTCTATTCCAATATCTAAATAACGCTGAACATCTTTTAAATTTATGAACTCTTCTTCAATTTTATCTCTATCAAAATAGCTTTTTATTTTGTCATAAAGCTCTTCTGGATAAATATGACTTGCATTGATAACTAAATCTGTACGAACGTCATCATCTATATCATTTTCGTTCTCAAAGCCTTGGTCAAATAAAAATGTAAAATAATCAAGAATATCTTTCCTGCTTATCTCGCCGCGTGCATACAAATAGGTTAAAGACAATATAGCCGCTTCTCTTATAAACCGAGGCATTTCCCTATTTTCAATTAACGACTTAATTATCTCTGTATCCGCATTAGAAACATCTGCAAGGATTCTTGCTAGAGAGTTACCAAAACAAACATCGCCTATTATTTCTAAAACAATTTCATATTCAGTTTTATTAGGTATAGTTAGCAAATCTATAATAACTTGAAAAGCTTGTTTTTCTTTAAAATGAGCTAATAAGTGCAAAGAATAAAGATGCAGCATATAGTCATAATCATCTGCAACTTCCTTTACATTAGCAGTTAGCCACTTTAAGTTATCTATTAAATAAGGCGTAATTTCTTCTTTTTTATCAATTGCAGCTTGTACAACTTCTGTTGGAAAAGGCTTGCCATTTTCATGTCTTTCTAGCTGTTCTAATATTTCATCAATTTCCATAACTATCTCTTAGGTGGCATTAAATCAGTAATCGAACCGTCAATCATTTCGGCTGCAAAAGCAAAGGTTTCTGCTAAAGTTGGATGAGCGTGAACCGTTAAGGCAATATCATCCACGCACGCGCCCATTTCTAAGGCTAACACGGCTTCGGCGATTAATTCGCCTGCATTTGTGCCTGTCATCCCTGCACCTAAAATGCGGCCTGTTTCTTTGTCAGATAAAATTTTAGTGATGCCTTCTTTACGCCCAATACTTAAAGAACGTCCACTTGCTGCCCAAGGAAATGCACCTTTTTCATAATCAATGCCTTGTGCTTTAGCTTCGTTTTCAGTCAAACCCATCCATGCCACTTCTGGGTCGGTATAAGCCACTGATGGAATCGTTAAGGCTTGCCATTGCGCTTTATGTCCTGCAATCACTTCGGCAGCAATCTTGCCTTCATGAACAGCCTTATGCGCTAACATTGGATTGCCGACCACATCGCCAATCGCATAAATATTTTCTACATTAGTACGTTGTTGTTTATCGACCGCAATAAAACCACGCTCATCGACATTAATTCCCGCTTTATCCGCAGCACACAAGTGACCATTTGGACGGCGACCGACCGCAACTAAAACTTTATCGAAAACCTCATCTTCGTTATCACCAGAAAAACTGACTTTTAAACCTTCATCTAAGGCTTCAATGCCTTCAACCGAAGTCGATAACATGATTTTTTCATAGTCTTTTTTGATTTTAGCCATCAAAGGACGTACTAAATCTTTATCACAACCCGCTATGATTTGGCTTTGCATTTCGACAATGCTGATTTTGCTACCTAAGGCGTTATAAACCGTCGCCATTTCTAAACCGATAATGCCGCCGCCGATAATCAATAATTTTTCGGGTACGCCATCCAATTCTAAAGCGTCGGTAGAATCCATTAAACGGGGGTCACCATTAGGAAATGACGGAATCTTTACGGCTTGTGAACCCACCGCAATAATGGCTTTTTCAAATTCAATGGTTTCGCTGCTCTCGCCATTTTTAACTGCAATGCTCGTCGGGGATAAAAATTCACCTAAACCATTAACAACGGTCACATTACGTTGTTTAGCTAATCCCGCTAACCCTGTATTCAATTGCTTGCTAACTTTATCTTTAGTGGCTTTAAGTTTTTTTAAATCAATTTTAGGCGCATCAAAACTAATGCCATAACTAGAGACTTCTTTAGCTTCATTAATAACCTGTGCCGCATGAAGCAAAGTTTTCGACGGAATACAGCCCACATTTAAACAAACGCCGCCCAATACAGGATAACGCTCGACAATCGTGACTTGCTTACCTAAATCAGCCGCTCTAAAAGCAGCACTATAACCACCAGGCCCACCGCCTAATACTAAAACTTCTGTTTTCAATTTTCTGCCTCTTTTGTTTATGAAGAAAGATAAAGTTTTCTTGTTATGCGTTTTAAAATCAATCATAAAACGAGTATCAAACCTCCGAGGTCTTAAAGACCTCGGAGGTTTATCTTATCGCTAAGTAAAATTCTATCTCTTAAAGTAGATATTATAAGCCAGAGTGCTGTTTTCTGCGTAAAGGATGTGGTCTGGCTAAAACTTCGGTGTAACTTTGTTGAAGTTTTTCTGTGAATGATTGAAGATCGTCGTTTTCTGAAAAATAAACTGCCTCGCCTACTTCAAAACTAAGTCGTATCGGAAATACAGGTTTTTTAAATAATGCCCAGCCTTTTTCGTAAAATCGACTGTTACTGCGAATATAAACTGGAAATATGGGAACTTTGGTTCGTTTTGCAATTAAAGCGGTCGCGCCTTGAAAAGCGTTTAACCATTGAGCATCCGTTTTAGTGCGTGTGCCTTCGGGAAATAATAATAATTTTTCCCCTTGCAATAATTGTTGAGAAGCAGCGCGTATCATTTGCCCCGAAGAATCATTAGCAATATAACCTGCTAAACGTGCGCCGCCGCCTAAGAATGGATTTCTTAAAATTGCGCCTTTCATAATACAAATCGTTTCAGGAATTTTGGCGATAATGAAAACAGCATCCCATAAGGCGATATGATTGGGTGCGATAATCGCCGCGCCTTTGTAATCAGCTAATCTTGTTAAAGCACTGTCATCAAGATAAACAAAGCGGCTGATTTTTAAATAAGCGATAAAAAATAAAAAGGCTTTTTGTAATAGAAAACGTCCACAAGGGCGTGAATATTTTTTGGGTAAGATACTGTAAAGCACTGCGCCAATAACAGTAATGGTAAGTCCTGCTACAGCCCAATATAGCAAACCTAAAGGAACTAACAGGGATTCATAGCAAGATTTAAAAAAACGAGTCAATAGTATTCCAAACTGAAACTAATAGTTCCCACGCTCTGCGTGGGAATTCATCAAAGGACGCTCCTGCGTTCTGTTACATAACGTTGGAGACCCAAATAGAATAATGATTTTCAGGTCTCGTGCGCGACTGAAGTCGCGTCTCCAAGTCTTAACGCAGAGCGTGAGAACGATACAGTTTAGAAAATATTATTCAATCTCACGCGACTGACTATCACTATTATCTAAATTATCCCGCCAACTAATCGTAATTTTATCACCCACTTCACCGCCTTTCAGCATAAAGGCAAAATACGGATTTTTAGAAATACCAGCCCCCAGATTACTGTTCACAATAATGTTATCGTTATGCTTTACCAGCAACTCTTGAATATAATGCGCAGGAATTAACTCCCCTGTTTTCTCATCCATATTACGACCATGCTCCATCGGATGAGAAATCAGTGTTCTAATTTGAGTTTTACCGTCTAAGCGTTTAGTGCGTATTTTAATCGTAGACATCTTACCCTCCGCAGCCGCCAATCGTGACTTTAACTAACTTCTGAGCTTTATATAACTTAGATTGCGTTTTAACCACCGCAATCACATCCGAAGTTTTCGCCATTTTTACACGGGCAGAAACAAAAGCATCAAGCTCAGGTGATAAATCAAAGATAGCGACTAATGGCACAGGATTTTTTTCGACAAAAATATAAACCTGCTCCACATTTTCCAGCGTACTCGTTACCGTAATCGGCACAACCGCACCATTTTCAGCAATTGTCGGCAGTTTTAGCTTAATCTCATCACTCAAAGCAATCGCATTCGTATTAAAGGAATGATTAAAACTATCTTCCATAGGTGCTGGCGCAAACAAATCCGCCAACCATTCAGCCTGAGCATTCTCAGACGCTAATAAGCCTGTCATTATTGTTGCGGCATAAGCACTGGCAACAGTCGTTTTTTTTAAGAAATTTCTTCGATTATTGAGATTTACACTAATTATATCTTTCATCGTAAACTTAGTAATGATTTTAGCGAGTAGGGCAATGCGGTATTAAGGTAGCGAATATTATGGACGTGCTTGATAATCACGTCCACCATAACCTTAAAAGGAATGAAAATTAAATAATATCCAAGACTTAAAATATATTTTTTACCATGAAGCGCATGAAGAACATGAAGATAAAATTATTAAAACTTCATGTTCTTCATGCGCTTCATGGTTTATAAATTTTATTTAAGTTGACTGACTATAGTTTAAGAAATCATTAAAATCGCGCTTTCTAAGCGAGTTATACGATTAAAATTTCACGCAATCAAAAATAACCACACAATCAATAACATTGCCAGTTTTAAAATAAGTATTACAATAGCTTACGCTGAACTTAATTAGCTTGATGAGTCTAAAGCTTCCAACCTCCTCTAAATTTCCCTTATTCACTGTTAAAACTTCCCTTTATGTCACTATCGTTACACTTTTTTCAGGTCAATCATTCATGATGCCAACAGCACCAAATCTTTTTAGTTATCGCAAATACTGGGCGCAGCGTTTTGGCACAGCCCCTGAATTACCTATGAGCCGTGAAGATATGGACGCTTTAGGCTGGGATGTTTGCGATGTTATTTTAGTGACGGGCGATGCTTATATCGACCACCCTAGTTTTGGCATGGCGTTAATTGGACGTTTGTTAGAAGCGCAAGGCTTTAGAGTCGGCATTATTTCTCAACCTGACTGGAAAAGTGCGGAAGACTTTGGAAAACTTGGACGACCCAATTTATTTTTTGGGGTGACGGGTGGCAATATGGATTCGATGGTGAATCGTTATACTTCCGACAAAAAAATTCGCTCCAACGATGCCTATACTGCCAATGGTGCAGCAGGAAAACGCCCAGATCGCGCAGTTAATGTTTACTCCCATCGTTGCCGTGAAGCTTATAAAGATGTGCCAATTATTATTGGTGGCATTGAAGCCAGTTTACGCCGTATTGCCCATTATGATTATTGGTCAGATAAAGTCCGCAAATCGGTATTAATGGATTCCAAAGCGGATTTATTAGTCTATGGCAATGCCGAGCGGCAAGTGGTGGAAATCGCGCATCGTTTAGCCAATGGCGAAAAAATCACCGATTTAAAAGGCATACGCGGCACGGTACATTTTGTTAAGCAAATACCGACAGGCTGGGCTGAGAAAGATTCTACCGATATAGATACGCCTTCAAAAGTGATGCTACCGCCTAATCCTTATCAGGAACAGCCAAGTTGTGATATTAAAAGCGAGAGTGAACCTGAAAATGTCATTACGTTTACGCGCCATATCACCAAAACAATACGCGATAAAACCGTGATTCGCTTACCTGCTTATGAAGCGTTAAAAGATGATGCCGTCTTGTATGCTCATGCTTCGCGTGTGATGCATAATGAGACTAATCCAGGGAATGCCATGCCACTCATTCAACAACATGGCTCACGGCAGTTATGGATTAATCCGCCTCCAATTCCATTATCTACGCCTGAAATGGATGGTGTATTTGATTTACCTTATTCGCGGCTTCCGCATACGGCTTATGGCTCGGCTAATATCCCCGCCTTTGAAATGATTCAGCATTCCGTCAATATCATGCGTGGTTGTTTTGGTGGCTGTACTTTTTGTTCGATTACTGAACATGAAGGGCGGATTATTCAAAGTCGTTCAGAAGATTCTATTATTAAAGAAGTGGAAGCGATTAGAGATACCTCGCCTAATTTCACAGGACATATTTCTGATTTAGGGGGGCCGACAGCAAATATGTATCGACTCGCTTGTAAAGACCCCAAAATAGAAAGCTCTTGTCGAAAACTATCGTGTGTTTATCCTGATATTTGTCAAAACTTAGGCACAGACCATAGTCATTTAATTAAACTATATCGTCGTGCGCGTAAATTAAAAGGCATCAAAAAGATATTTATCGCCTCAGGTTTGCGTTATGACCTTGCGGTTAAATCGCCTGAATATGTGAAGGAATTAGTGACTCATCATGTCGGCGGTTATTTAAAAATCGCCCCAGAACATACCGAATCTGCGCCTTTATCAAAAATGATGAAACCCGGCATTGGAACCTATGACCGCTTTAAAGAGATGTTTGATAAATACTCGAAAGAAGCGGGAAAAGAGCAATACTTAATCCCTTATTTTATCGCGGCTCATCCTGGTACACGGGATATAGATATGTTGAATTTAGCCTTATGGCTGAAAGCAAACGGTTTTAGAGCCGATCAAGTTCAAGCTTATTTGCCATCTCCAATGTCAATCTCTACGGCGATGTATCATTCTGGTAAAGACACTCTACATAAATTTAACCGTAAGCAAGGCGATATGCCTATTCCTAAAACGGTGAAACAACGGCGTTTACATAAAGCCTTTTTACGTTATCACGACCCAGCCAACTGGCCGCTATTGCGTGATGCTTTAAAATCTATGGGCAGAGCGGATTTAATCGGCAATGGTAAAAAACATTTGATTCCATCGTTTCAGCCTAAAGGAACATTAGGAAAAGGTAAAAAGCCCACACCATCAAAATCGAAATCTAAAGTTTCGAGATCGCCTAAAAACAAACGCTTTAAAACCAAGCATGTTTTTAAGTAATGTTATGCATTCCTTAGGAATGAAGATTTAATAATACCCGAAACTAAACCTGTCAGGTCTTTAGTGGAGCTTGATGCTCTAAGAAGACCTGACAGGTTTTTTGTTGCTAAGGAATGTGGATGAAATAACGTGAACATCTGGAGAGTTGGCTTCCAGCCAACTCTAGCCGTATGATAAAGATTATTTCAATTGTTCCAATCTTTCTATTGATAAGCCTGTTATTTCAGCGATAAAGTTTATATCGGTATTTTTTTGCAGCATTTTTACTGCAATTTGTTCACGTTCCTGTTCTATTCCTTCTTCTCGACCATCTTTTTTTGCTGTATCCAAGACATTAACAAAATCTCGATAATATTTTAAACTCAGTTCATAGGCATGGCGGTCTTCATAATTCATATTGGCTAATTTAGCCAAATTAAAAGCGTCTTCAATAATGTCGCCTTCAAATTCGCTAGGGATTTCATTAAAGCTGACTAATTCTCTTAAAAAATACAGCCACCATTCTAAGTGGTTGGCTAATTCTGATTCCTGTTTTTTAAATTTACTCATTTCTATGTAGATGAAATTGAGTTTTTCATACATGACTTTTTGGGTATAAATGTCGGTGATTTGTCCAAAGTGTAAGTAGTTATCGTCATTAAAATTGGTTAAGGAAAAATCTAGGATGCCAATGAAATAGATGGGGGTTAACTCAAAATCCCATTTTCCTTTTTTTGCTTGGTCTTGGATTAAGAAGCTTGAGTAATAAGCGGCTCTATCTTGAAAGTGTTGTTGTTTGGCGCGTTGCAGTTCGACTATAAATTGGTGGTCTTTTTCGTCGTGGCAATAGATGTCAAAAATTGCGCGTCGGTCTTCTTCTAAGATGCCAAGTTTTTCGATGTTTTTAAATTCTAAGGAGACGATTTTGTCTTCTATGGGGAGTAGGTCGTTTAAAAAGCTGATTAACAGGGGTTTGCTTTCTTCACTGCCAAAGATTTTTTTAAAGCCGAAGTCGGTAAAGGGGTTTATGAATGTCCCTAAAGATTTATCTGTCATTTTGTACCTTGTTTTTAATGTTTTAGGGGGATTAGTTATCGCGTCTATAAATTTTTAGCATTTTAGCGCATATATCGCGCAGGGGTTGTTGTTCTGCTTTGCTAATTTCGGGTTTGTTTTTGATGGTTTTTAAATTGCTTTGGGCGCGTTTTAAGTCGCCTTGTGCAAGGGCTAGTCTG
>WTBX01000348.1 GCA_013138855.1 Methylococcaceae bacterium | reverse complement strand
CTGGTCTCGGGAAAAAACCACGGAAGCATGAGACAAATCACCTAAATTTTTGATTTGTTTTAAGATGGTTTGTTGACTGTGTTCAATGATTAAAGCTGAGCCTTCTGCGCGTTCAATGACTACACCTAAATCACCTGTAGCACGAGGTTCAGCTTGACTATTAAAAGAAAGGAAAAAGGCTAAAACAGGAAGTAAATTTTTCATTTTTTATATTCTAAAGATTAAACTCAATGTTCAATTTTTTTGATAATTTTGATGGCTCTCCAAAAATTTGAATATCAAGTGAAAGTGAAAAAACTTGTTTTTTCACTCCTTTAAAAACTAAGTAGTTATCGCAATATCAGTTATTTATCGTAAAGAAACATTATTTATCGCACTACTGAAAGCTTGACCAAAAGACGCGCCTAAACTTCCCGCTAATTTATCCAACAACCTTTCTTGCGGTGTAAAATTAACTTTTTGTTCTGTCTCTAAAACATCTCTAGCGATACTATCAACATTACCAAAACCATCAGCAAGTCCCAGTTTAACGCCTTCTGCACCCGTCCAGACTAAACCAGAAAACATATCGTCTGATTCTTTAAGTCTATCGCCTCTGCCAGCTTTAACAGCATCAATAAATTGTTGATGCACCTCATCTAACAGTATTTGCATGTGTTGAGTTTCTTCTTCTTTTGCAGGTGAAAAAGGATCTAACATTGCCTTATGAGAACCCGCAGTTAATAAGCGTCGCTCAACCCCTAATTTTTCCAATACATCTACAAAGCCGAAGCCATTCATGATTACGCCGATAGAGCCTATAATACTGGCTTGGCTAACAAAAATTTTATCAGTCGCAGCAGCAATATAATAACCACCTGAAGCGCAAATATCACCAACGACAGAATAAATAGGTAAATCAGGTTGTTTTGCTTTAATGCGTCTTATTTCATCGTAAATATAAGCGGATTGTACGGGGCTACCACCGGGTGAATTAATTTTTAAAATAATGCCTTTAGTATTAGTATCTTTAGCCGCTGCTCTTAAACCTTCGATAATACTATCCGCATTCGCATCTTCACTTTCTGCAATTACGCCAGAAATATCAATGACGGCCGCATGAGGTTTATCGCCACCAGAAATTCCATCTTTAAATTTAGGGTACATTGCCATTGCAAATATCCCTAGTAAATAAATAAACATTAAAGATTTAAAAAAATTATTCCAACGGCGGGTACGGCGTTGTTCTGTAACGGCTGAAAAAGCGAGTTTTTCGAGAACATCACGTTCCCATTCCGTATCTTTTGGAGGCTGTGAAGTCGTATGAGTGTCTTGATTTTCCATAAAATTAACCTTTCATTATTTCAAGTAATTCTGTTGTTTGTTTTAAACATAATAGCGGTTGATATTGTTGCAATAAGCTTTCTGAATGTGCGCCACAAGAAACACCAATCGCCGAAACATTTGCATTTTGTGCCATTTTTAAATCGTGAGTCGAGTCACCGACCATGAGTGTACGTTCGGCGGTTATCTGCGTATGTTGAATGATTTCTTCAATCATTTTAGGGTTAGGTTTAGAGGCCGTTTCATCCGCGCAACGCGTAATAGAAAATAACTCCGCCGTTTGAGTCGCCTGTAAAGCCCTATCTAAACCTGAACGACTTTTACCCGTTGCGACCGCTAAGGTATACCCTAGCTGTTTTAACTGTTGTAGCATCGTATTAACCCCTAAAAATAAATCGTCTTGGGTCATTTTTTTCGAATAAAATGCCTGTCGATAACATTTGATAAGTTGTTCGGTTATGAGTGCATCAGCCTCAGGAAATAAAATATTCATCGCTTTATCAATACTCAAACCAATAATACTTTTAGTGGCTTGGTATTCAGGAATAGGACAATCGCATTCTTTGGCTGCTATTTGTAGGCTCTGCACAATCCAATCAACTGAATCAGCAAGCGTGCCATCCCAATCAAAAATAATTAAATCAAAGCGGTTTTTCATTATTTAATAACTCAGTCAAAGCAGAGGGCAAAGGCGCGTGAACAGTCATCTTTTCGCCTGTAACAGGATGAGCAAAACTTAATTGTTTAGCATGAAGAAACAGACGTTTATAACCGCGTTTTTTAAATTCATGATTAACCTTAACATCGCCATAACGATCATCAGCAATAATAGGATGTCCTAAATAAGCCGCATGAACCCTAATTTGATGAGTCCGCCCTGTTTTAGGGCTGGCTTCAACTAAGGTTGCATTCTCAAATTTCTGAATCCGCCTAAAAAAAGTTTCCGCCTGTTTTCCTGCTTTACTCACCATCACCATGCGCTCGCCCCCTTTCGCCACATTTTTTAATAAAGGCGCGTCCACCCATTGTTTTTTACGTTGCCAGCACCCCGCTAATAACGCTAGATAAGTTTTATCGACCCCATCGCCGCGAAACAGTTCATGCAAAGCGCGTAAAGCACTGCGTTTTTTGGCAACTAATAAGCAACCAGAGGTTTCTTTATCTAATCTGTGAACCAGTTCAAGAAAACGCGCATCAGGTCTTAAAGTTCTTAACGCTTCAATTACGCCAGAATCTATACCCGTCCCGCCATGAACGGCAAAACCTGAGGGCTTATTTAGAGCAATTAAAACATCATCTTCAAAAATAATATCATTTTCCAAGCTATTTTTTAACGCGCTTTTAATAAAAACATTATCGTCAGTTTCAGACACTCTAATGGGGGCAACTCTAATGACATCACCTATGACAAGACGATACTTTATATTCTTGCGCCCCTTATTTACTCTCACTTCGCCTTTACGAACGAGGCGATAAATGCGGCTTTTCGGCACACCTTTTAAATAAGTAATTAAAAAATTATCCAGCCGTTGGCCTTCATTATTTTCGTCAATTTCTACCCACTTAACTTGGGGTTTAGTTTCATTATTATCAATATTCATAGGCTAAATGATACCGTAATTTTCATAGATTGCGTCTTTAAATTGCTGTTAGCCCTTAACATTGTTATATTAAGAGGGTTTATCTTTAAAACAATAGACTTTTATCCCTAAAAAAATAATGCATTAACGATAGGGATTTAACACGAATTAATAGGGTTTTATCGCTCGACCCATGATGAGCGAGACAGCTCCTTTTAGGATAGCGTTTATTCGATATCTCAAGTAGCTAGGTCTTTTACGCAGAATAAAATAGTGCATCATCAGTCATTAAATAAGAGACTGACACTGTGAAAATGCAAACAACAAGCGAAAATCGTTTTTATAACTTGATAACTCGCTTTATAAAGAATATTGAAAGAGTGAAATATATTAAGCACTCCGAGTTTATAAATAAAACTCGCCTACTAACACTTTTAGACCTGCATAACTTAGAGAAAGTAACATTAGATCAATAAGCCTGAAAATGGAGCTAAAAATCACAAGGATACATAAATGAAAAGAATGCTTATCAATGCCACTCAGCCTGAAGAACTGCGTGTTGCTTTGGTAGATGGTCAAAAACTTTACGATTTTGACATCGAAGTCCCTTCAAAAGAACAAAAGAAATCCAATATTTACAAAGGTATTATTACCCGCGTCGAGCCAAGTTTAGAAGCAGCGTTTATAAACTATGGTGCGGAAAAACACGGTTTTCTTCCCTTTAAAGAAATATCTCCTCTTTATAGAACTAACCCTAAAACAGGCAATAGTAGTCGCTCAGCAATTAAAGATAACCTGAAAGAAGGTCAAGAAGTTGTTGTTCAAATTGAAAAAGAAGAACGCGGCAACAAAGGCGCGGCCTTAACGACTTATATTAGTTTGGCTGGGACTTATTTAGTCTTGATGCCTAATAACCCCAAAGCAGGCGGTATTTCGCGTCGTATCGAAGGCGATACTCGTAATGAGTTACGCGAAACGATGGCGGCGTTAGAAATTCCCGATGAAATGGGAATGATTATCCGTACCGCAGGTTGTGGAAAAAATGCCGAAGAATTACAGTGGGATTTAGACTATCTCTTGCAATTATGGCAGGCGATTGAACGTTCAGGTTCTGAACAAACCGCGCCCTTTCTTATCTTTCAAGAAAGTAACGTCATTATTCGTGCTTTACGCGATCACTTGCGCAACGAAATTGAAGAAATTTTAATTGATAAAGAAAGCGCGTTTAAATTGGTACAAACCTTTTTAAAGCAAGTGATGCCACACTTTTTACCTAAAGCTAAACATTATAAAGATGATGTGCCGCTTTTTAGTCGCTATCAAATAGAATCACAAATTGAAACCGCTTATGGGCGTGAAGTTTCGCTGCCCTCTGGCGGCTCGATTGTTATCGATCATACCGAAGCGTTAACCTCAATTGATATTAACTCCGCAAGAGCCACTAAAGGCACGGACATCGAAGACACTGCGCTAAATACCAATTTAGAAGCGGCTGATGAAATTGCTCGTCAACTTAGATTGCGTGATTTAGGTGGATTATTCGTCATTGATTTTATCGACATGATGGCCAATAGAAATCAACGTGCAGTTGAAAGTCGTCTTAAAGACGCGCTAAAAATTGACCGTGCCAGAATCCAAACTAGCCGCATCTCGCGTTTTGGTTTACTGGAAATGTCACGTCAAAGAATACGTCCTTCTTTAGGGGATGCAACCCAACTTTCTTGCCCACGTTGTAAAGGTCAAGGTTCTATTCGTAATGTCGAATCCGTCGCACTTTCCGTATTAAGAATTATCGAAGAAGAGGCGATGAAAAAGGGCAGTGAAAAAATCATTGTTCATTTACCGATAGAATGCGCGACTTTCTTATTGAACGAGAAACGTAGTGCCATTGAAGAACTAGAAAAACGCTTAAAAGTTGGCGTGATAATTCTACCTAGCAAACATTTAGAAACACCTGCTTATGATATAGAGCGCATCAAATCAAAAGATGAAGAAGGTGCAAGCGAAGAGGCTAGTTATACACAAATTAAAGCAGAAGAAATTAATGCACCTGACTTTGCCAAACAGCAAGCCCCACAAAGCAAAAAAGCGGCCATTAAAGAGTTCTTGCCTGACGCACCGGCTCCTGTACAAAACAAAAAAACGTCTGGTACACTAATTAATCGCTTTTGGCACAAACTCATTGGATTTACAGAGGAAAGCCCTGCCGCGACAACGCCAGCAGCAAAACCAGAAAAAAGTACCGAGACAGAAAAGCCACGCGGTGATAAAGCGCAAAACCCTCGTAGGAACACGAATAATAACAAAAATCGCAATAATAGAAATAATAGAAATAATAACCGCGACCGTAATAAAGTTGCCACAAATGGCAATAGTAACAATAACGAAAATAGCAATAACAGCAACCAAGCTGAGCAGAATAAAAAACAACACAACACTGCAAAGCCAGAAAATGCTGCTCCAGCACAAGATGTAAAAGAGAAAAGTGCTGAAAATACTGTAGAGACGACGGACAACAAAGCTAAAAATCAGCAAAGGCGACCTAACCGTAGAGGCTACAATAGAAAACCTCGCGGTCCTAGGGATAACAAGCAAAATAATAACAACACAAACCAGCCGCAAACAACGGAAAATGAGAATAAGCCAAGCACTAATACTAGCAGTGAGCAAACAGCTAAGCCTAAAGCGATAGTAGAAGCAGCGAAGCCAGCGGCGGAAGCGCCTAATTATGCGAAAAACACTGAAACACAGTCTTATGCCGCTAATTATGAAAAAACTATTGCAACAGCTAAAAAAGCGGAATCTGAGAAAAAGAATCCACCAGCCCCTGCAGTAGATAAACCTACGCCTAAG
>WTBX01000145.1 GCA_013138855.1 Methylococcaceae bacterium | reverse complement strand
TTTCAATCAATGCTTCAATGCCAATACGGTTTTTTAAGCCTTGCTGCATTTCTAATTGATTGACCATCGCTTCAACCATATAAACATCGGCATACACGCCAACTTTTGGAATTAAAATAGTTTTAAGTTTTTCACCACATTGCTCAACTAAATCGACAACATCGCGCACCATATATTGAGTGTCTAAGCCATTGATACGCACAGAAATAGTAATGCCATGACCTTCCCAGTCCAAATCATTAATGGCCTGAATTACATTTTTACGCGCCTGTAGTTTATCATCGGGAGCAACCGCATCTTCCAAGTCTAAAAAAATAAAATCCACACCGCTTTTTAATGCTTTTTCAAACATCGACGGATTAGAACCGGGAACAGCAAGCTCACAGCGTTGCACACGCTGGGCATTGGCTTCGTATAATGTATGGCTCATGTTGTCTTCCTTCTGTTATATTGTGATAGTCGGTAACATCCCTCAAAGTTACACGCTTTCTTTTCTTAAAAACGTATAGAAGAAACTCAATATTAAAAATATTTAATGCAGTATTTTTAAATGATGGCAGGGATGCAAAACCTTCTATTATACAATGTAATCTTGCTGTTGTTCGCCTAAATATCTCGAAAATTATGCGTATCTTTTTTAAATTTATAGCTACAAAATCTATTTTTAAAAATATAACCGTTAATCTTTGATATTTGCAGCATGTAAGCCACATTCTTTTTTCGTTGCATCTTCCCACCACCACCGTCCTGCTCTTTCGTGTTGATTAGGTAACACCGCTCGCGTACAAGGCTCACAACCGATACTGATAAAACCTTGTTGATGTAATGGGTTAAAAGGGACTTCATAAGCTTCGATATAATCCCAAACTTGTGCGGAACTCCAGTTAAGCAATGGGTTGAATTTAATTAATTGATTATCATCCGTTGAAAACGCGCCATCAATTTGTACTTCGGGAATGTCTTGGCGAGTGTCTAAACTTTGGTCTTTACGTTGCCCTGTAATCCATGCGTCTAATTGAGAAAGCTTGCGCCTTAAGGGTTCAACCTTACGAATACCACAGCATTCTTTATGATCATCTTCATAAAAGCTAAACAGTCCTTTTTCTTTAACTAACTTTTCAAGAGTAGCTGGGTTAGGTGTTAAGCATTCGATCTCAATTTTATAATACTTTCTAACTTGTTCAATAAAGCGGTAGGTTTCAGGGTGTAAACGTCCTGTATCCAATGAAAAAACCTGTATATTTTTTTTCATTTGTAACGCCATATCAATCAAAATCACATCTTCTGCACCGCTGAACGAAATGGCGATGTTGTCGAATTGCTCTAATGCGGTTCTGAGAATTTTGCGTGGGCTTTTGTTGTGGAGTTCGGTTTGTAGAGTTTGTATGTCAAATGTGGTCATAATTATTTTTTATAAGCTTAAGCAGAGACGATAATGAGAAAATTTATTTAATATTATATTTTTCTAAAGCTATACCTTCAATATCTTCAATAGAAATAGCTAAACCTTCTAAATCATCATTAATTTTTTCATAGTGAGACAATTCATATAAAAATTTAATTCCCTTTTCTTGTGTTTTTTCTTTATTGTTGGTCACTTTGATTTTTTTTTCAACAAAACTATTAATAAAAATAAATGTTTTTAGAATAATTTCTATTTCATGTTTCTCATAAATTTTAATAATATATTTAGTTACATTTATTTTTTCATCAAATTTAGATTTTAAATATTTTGTAAAAACGCCGCTGAATAAAGCCAATAAATGATAGGTAATAGTTTCAAAAGAGTCCTCGTAACATATAAAATTATCATTTTCTAGGGAGGTATGATTGCTAATGCTGTCTAAAATATAAAAGGCACATAACATATCTTCAAATGAAGTTTTTTCATTAAATATATTTTCATAAAACCCATCTTTATGATCTCTATAAGAAATAAAGTTTAAATTTTTACCTGTTTTAAGTTCTTCAGCATGATTTTTTAAAACAGTTACAGGGTCTTGTAAGTGATAGGCTAAATAAGCATTAGCAAAAATAAAATTAGGAATTTCGGTTATACCATCTGGTGTTTCCCTAAATTCATCGCGCCTTTTTCCATACCAAACATTCGTTTGATAAGACGCATTTTGCAATTTAATTTGAATATCATCATTCGCACAAAAATCTCTATCATCAACAGGGTTTTGAGAATTAGTGTACCTCGTAACATCTAAATCAAAGTCTTTACCACCCGATCTTAATAAGCGTACAGTCACTAATGCTCGGCTATCCATTTGCTGTCGCTTTGTATTTGAAGCATTTTTATAAGCACGGTAAATCGAATAAACCGTTTGTGTGCCGTTAATAATTTGCAAACCTGTTAATTCTATTTTTTCTGCTTGTTTTCCAATAGCAGGTAACAATGAAGCAATAGCTGTAATGCCATTATTGTAATACCAGAAATAATCAGGGTTTTCCGAGACGGTATTTTCTATATCCTCATTAAACTGTGATTGTAATAAAGGATTTCTAATGTTTTTATAGAATAAGGCAAAACCATATTTATCAAATAACTCATAAATACTTTTAGGGCGAAGTAAAAACATATACGCTTCAAAAGGTTTTTCTATTTTAACAGTGCCATTTTCTTGAATAATTTCAAGCGTAATAGGGCTTTCTTCGGGGTTTTGATAGCTTTCTAGTGGATTTAAAGGCTTTATTTCTTTATATATCCTATCAATATAATCATGTTTTATTCTATTTATATCAATGACATCACATTTTATTTTTTCATCTGACTTTATAAAAGCATTAATATTTTCATCTGCATTACCTTTATATTGAGAGAGAGATAAAAATATAAATTTAACTTCACCATTAGATTTTAAGTGTTTATCTAGCTCTTTTATTTTTACTTTTAACCTGTCATTTACATTTTGTTTTTCACCGTGTAAAAGTGTTTCAAAATCGTTCAGAGCTTTTAGTATTTCATCTCGACTTGTTTCTTTTTCGGAATTATTTACTGTATTCCATTTTGACTGAACAACATAAAAAATCTTTTCCCCTTGATTATTAGTGTTGTCAAAAATAATATCGCAAGAACTATCATTATCACCATCAGTAATAAAATCTTTGTAATTAGCTCTTCTACCGTAAAACTCAAGAAACCAGATTAAAAGCGCGTAAGATTTTTTTTGATTTGGGTTCTTATACTTTTTGATGAGTTCATCATTTTGGTACTTCTGCAAAAGTGCATCAAGTTCACCATCAATAATGTTATAAAAGTGTTGTGTAAACATCTGTAATCCAAATTAAATTTTTTATTAATGCTGTGTAAAATAATTAGCTAAAAATTCATCAAAACCCAAATTATCATCTGCTTCAATTCGTGCTTGTTTTTGATATGATTCTGTCGCCATCTCTTTAAACTGCTGGACGATAGCATCATCTAAAGGCGGCAACGATTTAAAATATTTTTCATGCTCTGCTGAGGCATCTAAACCAAAACGTCCGAACGGTATTTCTTGTTCGCGCATTTGTTGGAGAATTTTTGCAGACGGAGTTAATGCGGAATCTTTAACTAAACTTTGTTTTAATTTTAATGCGGCGCGATAAGGTTTATTAGCATCATTCGCGTCTAATATCTCACAGACAGGTTGCATGGCTTCAAGAATATCACCCGCCCATTTCCGTAACGGTATTATTTCTCCATGCTTATTGAGCACGGTATTTTCTTGTCGTCCTGCATGAGCGACAGTTAGCTGATTGCTATTATTAATCGCTTGTTCATCTTCTGTTTGCAAAGGACTATCTTCTAATAAGCAATGTAATAAAAAGGCTTCAACAAAACGCGCTTTATCTTCATCTATGCCTATTGGATTAAATAAGTCTAAATCTAAGGAGCGGATTTCAATATATTCAACACCACGACGTTTTAACGCTAAGGTCGGTTTTTCCCCTGATTGCATAATTTGTTTAGGGCGCACGGTGTTATAAAATTCATTCTCAATTTGTAATATATTGCCGCTAAGCTGATTATATTCGCCGTCTACTTTAACACCGATGTTTTCATAATCTGCATAAGGCGTATTCATCGCAGCGGTTAAGGTATCAACATAGCCGTCTAAAGAATTATAATTAATTTTTAAACTCGCTTGATTTTTGCTTTTATAGCCGATGTCACTCATGCGTAATGAAGTCGCCGAAGGATGATAAAGGGTGTACTTATCAAATTCTACGAACTGTGACATTAACTGGGGGCGACTTTTAAAAAAATTCTTACAAATTGCAGGCGATGCACCAAATAAATACAGGATTAACCAGCCTTGTCTTTGAAAATTTCTAATAATTTTAAAATAGTTTTCAGAGATAAAATCCTCTAAAGATTGTTCAGGGTTATTGTGCTGCTGTTTTAATGCCTGCCATAAAGGTTTGGGAACAGAATAGTTAAAATGAATGCCTGCAATTGCTTGCATGGTGCGCCCGTAACGATGCCATAAGCCTTTGCGATAAATATGTTTCATTTTGCCGATATTAGAACTACCGTATTCGGCTATCGGAATACTTTTATCACCATTAATACCACAAGGCATACTTGCCGCGAGTAGTATTTCATTACCCAAATTTTGGTAAACAAATTGATGAATCTGGTGCATAGACGCTAAGGTTTGCTTAATATCTGCAAAAGGTTCAGTGATGAATTCGAGTAAAGCTTCGGAATAATCGGTAGTGATAGACGGGTGTGTTAAGGCAGCTCCTAACGCCTTAGGGTGCGTTGTAGAGGCAATTGCTCCCTGCTTTGAAATTCTAAGACTTTCTTTTTCTATCCCTTTAAGCCCATTACAAAGCAAATGTTGTTGATTATTATCAATAAGATAGCGTAGACGTGGTGAAATGTGAGTCTTTAAATTATCCATAAAAGTGTATTTTGCACCCGTGAATCGTCAAAAAAATGCGTTATTATAAAGGTTATAAAGAATAAGATTAAACTATTCTCATTATTATTCAGGCAAATTTTAAGTCAGTTTAAAAGTTATCGTGTGGAGCCGCGACTTCAGTCGCGCACGAAGCTTTAAAAACATTAAATATTTGTTTTACAAAGCTATTTTAATTTACTCAACTTATAATTTTTTGAGTGTTTCTAGGTCTAGTACGCGACTAAAGTCGCGATTCCAAAAGGTATTTTTTTGTGGAAAATAACGCACTTACTGTTTTAAAAACTGTGTTTGGTTATGACAGCTTTAGAGGTCAGCAGCAACAAATTATTGAACAGGTGATTTCAGGCGGTGACGCGCTGGTGTTAATGCCGACAGGGGGCGGTAAGTCGCTGTGCTATCAAATTCCTGCATTGGTTAGAGAGGGGGTTGCGATTGTTATTTCACCGTTAATTGCTTTGATGCAAGATCAAGTCAACGCCTTGCATCAATTAGGGGTTAATGCGGCTTTTCTTAATTCTTCTTTATCAGCACAACAGGCGAACAGGATTGAGCAACAAATGCAGGCGGGCGAATTAGATTTAGTTTATGTCGCGCCCGAACGGCTAACACAGCCGCGTACTTTGTCGTTATTATCACAAATGCCTATCGCTTTATTTGCAATTGATGAAGCGCATTGTGTCTCGCAGTGGGGGCATGATTTTCGTGCGGATTATTTAAAATTATCCTTGCTGCATCAGTATTTTCCTCACGTTCCACGCATCGCACTGACGGCAACGGCAGATGAAAAAACTCGCGCTGAAATTATTCAGAATCTTGCCTTAGAACAGGCACAAATGTTTATCAGCGGTTTTGATAGACCGAATATTCGTTACCGCATTGTGCAAAAACAAAAAGCCAAGCAGCAATTATTAAATTTTATTCAGAATGAACATGCTGGTGATGCGGGAATTGTGTATTGTTTATCGCGTAAACGTGTCGAAGAAACCGCGCTGTGGCTTAAGAATAATGGCTTGAACGCTTATCCCTATCATGCGGGGATGGATAATCAAACTCGCGCTCAGCATCAAAACTATTTTTTAATGCAGGAAGGGGTGATTATCGTTGCCACCATTGCTTTCGGAATGGGGATAGACAAACCGAATGTGCGTTTTGTGGCGCATTTAGATTTACCGAAAAGCATCGAGGGTTATTATCAGGAAACAGGCAGGGCAGGGCGAGATGGTTTACCTGCCAATGCGTGGATGGTTTACGGCTTGCAAGATGTGATTAGTCTTAGAAAAATGCTGATGAGTAATGACGGTGATTTTCAACATAAGACCGTTGAGCTGCATAAACTCGATGCAATGCTAGCATTATGCGAATCGGTACAATGCAGACGACAAATATTATTAAGTTATTTTGGTGAAACGCAACATCAACCTTGTGGTAATTGTGACACTTGCCTAGAGCCTGTGGAAACATGGGATGCTACCATTCCCGCGCAACAAGCGTTATCGTGTATTTATCGAACAGGTCAGCGTTTTGGCGTTACTTATATTATTGATGTATTACTCGGCAAAGAAGATGATCGCATTATTCAGTATCATCATAATCAACAATCAACTTTTGGTATCGGCAAAGATTTAAAAGAAAACCAATGGCGTTCAGTCTTTAGACAATTAGTTGCCAGAAATTTAATTATTGTAGATTTTGACGCTTATGGGGCGTTTAAACTCAGTGATTCGTGTCGTCCCGTGTTACGGGGTGAACAGCCATTAATTTTGCGCAAGGATATTGTGACAAAGATAACGCGACCCTCACAAAAAAATCAGCGTAAACAACGTAATAATGCTTTATGGGAAGCCTTACAGCAAAAACGCTTGGAAATTTCTAAGGAGCAAGCTGTCCCCGCCTATGTGATTTTTCATGATGCGACTTTAATGGAGTTTATGGAGCGTAAACCGTTAAATAAACAACAAATGGCGACCATTTCAGGCGTAGGTCAGCGTAAGCTTGAGTTATATGCGGATATTTTTATCAACGTTATTCAAGAGTTTATTAGCAGTCAACAGCAAACTACTTCTGATACCTTAAGTGAAACCTTAATCTTATTTAAAACAGGCATGACACCTGAGCAGGTTGCCGAACAGCGAAATTTAAAAGCGAGTACGATTTACAATCATTTGGCCGAAGCGATTGAAGGTGGTTTGATTGCCTTAGAAGCAGTGATTAGTTTACCTGAAGCTGAGATTAAACAAATTCAGGATGCAGTGTTAGCATTGCCAGAAGAGCAAAAAAATAGCTTAAAACCTGTATTTGAATTTTTTAATGAAACCTACAGTTATGAGGTTTTACGTTGTGTAAGAGCCGCAATGGCAATATAGCAACTATCAATTAATAATTGTCCTGCAAATAGGTCTTAATGATGACTACAAATAAAGAATTATTACTTCTCCGACATGGAAAATCCGATTGGGATGTTAACACTGATGATTTTGACCGCCCCTTAAAAGATAGAGGCAAACGCGGAGCGCAGCGTTTAGGCGTTTGGATGCAGCAACAAGGACTTATTCCTGATTTTATTTTAAGTTCACCTGCCGAACGTGCTTTAACGACAGCGGAAAAATTATGTAAATCTATGGGGTTAGCTACACGCGATATTTATACGGATTCACGTATTTATATGGCGGACAGTCATACCTTAAAAAGAATTATTCGGGAATGTCCAACACAAGCGCAGCGCGTTTTAATCGTCGGGCATAACCCGACCTTAGAGGATTTATTAAATGAATTAGTTGATGACTCTATCAAAATTCCTAAAGATGGTAAGTTATTGCCCACTGCAACACTGGCACATTTAAAGCTTAAGGGAGATTTTGCCCAACTTACTAATCATTCAGCAAAACTGAAAAACATTACTCGTGCCTCATCTTTAGATAAAGGTTTTCCTTATATAGGCTTGAATGGCGCAGAGTTTAAACCGCGCCCTGCTTATTATTACAATCAATCAGGCGTGATTCCCTATTGTATTATCGAAAATGAATTAAAATTTTTATTGATTTCAACGAGCAGTAAAAATCGCTGGGGCTTGCCTAAAGGCATTGTCGAACCAGCTTATACACCACAAGCCTCGGCAGCAAAAGAAGCGTGGGAAGAAGCGGGGGTTGAGGGTGTAGTCGGTGATGAAGCGTTAGGACGTTATACGCATG
>WTBX01000372.1 GCA_013138855.1 Methylococcaceae bacterium | reverse complement strand
CGGTGTGTATTGCACAGCTTATACAGCTTGAAAATGAAATAAAAAATTGTTCTTATTTTTTATTTCCTTACATCACAACACTGCCGCTTGTTTGAAGCTATCCAATGCTTGAATATTGGTGCGATAAGTTGTAAACATTTGCCATAATTCTTCGACAATTTCATTAGCTAAAGGGTGATTTTCTGATTGATTATCTTCTATACATGCAATAATGTCATCGCTATCTGTTACTATAAAACCTCCCTTTTCATTTCGTAAATGTTTCCAACCTACCAACAAAACTTCTGCACCACTACAGCCATCGTTTACCATCTTATTAGTCAAGTTTTCTGTGTCAGGCGTTATTTTTAAATCAATCCCATCTGGGCGATACCAACCAACCCAACCCTTGTCTGCTTTTGTAGAATCAAATAAATACTCAGCATATACCTTATAATTATTTTTGTGTTGATGTTGCAAGGTGATTATTTCTACATTAAAAATAATAGAGTTGTTCTCACTATCATCAGTATAAACAGCTTTCCAACGCTTTTCGAGCTTGGCTGACTTGAGTTTTTCTTGAAGGTTTTTCTTAACATACTCACAAAAAACTTTTGCCACATGACTTCTGAGAACTGATACTTGTTGTTCAATTTCAAATACGGTTTTGATATTTTCAGGCGTTGATAATAATTCTAATAGCTGCTCGTCTGGACTACTCATATTTACTCCTCCAATAAGTTTGCAAGTTGTTATGTACTGCATTAAAACGACTTTAATTGATTCAGCGTTAATTTTATCTACTAAAGATATAAAAGCATCCGCTAAATCTAAATAAGATAATCGTAGATAATCAACTTTTTTTCCTGTAACTGATTCATGCGCTGTTGGTGTTAAGAAAATCAATTTTTTTAGACTATACCCTTGTTGATTATTTAACCATTTAGCATATCGTGCTAATTGTTGTTCCGCTTCGCCAGCACCGATTTTATTTTCAATCACAATTAACCAGTTTGGTTGGCAGGCAATGACAATATCCATTCTGCCAAGACTTTCACCTGCGGCGTGTTCTGTAGAAACTCTTATGTATTTAGCTTGTGCTGTATCAATTTCAGGAATACCAATTTGTTTTAAAAAACTATTAAGGAAGATAAAACTTTGGCAATGCTGTTGATTCGGGTCTAACAGGTAAGCAAGAAACCTTGATTGAATAATTTCTTTTCGAGTAACACCTAATGCTGAGAAAACATTAAAATTTAATGCCTTTTCTTTAACATCCTTTTCGATTCGTTCAACATGAGGCTTTGCATTTTCTAAGAACTGAGTAACTGCCTTTAGTTTTTCTAGTTGCTGTGTTGTTAATAATTGATTAACGGCACTTAAAAACTCAAGAATTTTGGTATTATTGTCTGATAGTTCATTGCTGTTTTTCATTAATATTTATTTTTCCTAAACGACTGTAATTCTAATAACAAAGCAGGAATATCAGTTTTAATAATACTCCACAAAGTATCGTTATCTATCCCTAAATAACCATGAATCAAACGGTTACGAGTCGCAATAATTTGCCGCCAAGGAATATTTATATTTTCTTTACGCACATCATCTGGAATATGTGTGGCAGCTTCACCAATTAATTCCAAATTACGAACCGTCGCATCATAATTCAAACCACTTGCGACAAAATCAATTTGAGAAAACCCTTCTGTATAAGTGATTACATTTTCAGCAAAACCAATCATGTCGTCTAAATAACAAGACCATTCCCGAACCACTTTAGACATCAATCGCTTCCTGTTCAACAAACGGACGAAACTGCGGACGCAAAGCCTTATCAGTCACTAAATCAACCTCACAACCTAAACAATCTTCCAAATAAAACTGCACCCCAAAATAACGCTCAGAAGTTGCAACACCCTCAAAACTAACTAAAATATCCACATCACTACTTTCAATCGCTTCATCACGCGCAGTTGAACCAAACAACGCCATTCGAGTTATACCGAACTGTTGCACCAATATCGGCTTAATTTTATTTAATATCTCAAGAACAGTAGCTTGCTTCATAATCTTTTAAAAAACTATAATCAACAGCCCTGTAGGGCTTAGTTAGCGAATTAATCGACAAATAATTAAAGCCGATAACGCTCTTGTTTAATCAAACCACGCGGCGACTGATTTTTAACCGACAAAAAACAAGCAAAATCAAAAACCTCCTGCGCCGCCTCATCAGGCAAACTTCGCATCAAAGCCGCCACCCGCTCACCCGATGAAATCCATTGCTTATCCTCAGAACGCCATGCCAAAACAAACTGCTTAACGCTCAACGCCAAACAAGCTAAGGTTTCGCCATCCTCATGACTAAACTCCACCTCATAAAAACTTGCATCGTGACAATGCACTACCGCCCCCAACATGCCAGCGCGTAAATTTTTATCGGGAATATCCGTTATCAACTCAACCAAATCACCTATTTTTAACATTTCGCCCCCGTTTTTTTGATATACAACGTTGTCAAATGCGCTTCTGTAGAATTTAACCCAATTAACCAGCCTGTTTTAACAATTTCTTTTTGACCTTCTATACCTTGAATTTCAATCTCCGCCGTATAGCGTTTACCAAATTGATCTTCACTATGAAAAGTAATTTCAGCTTGCAAAACCCGCAACTTAATTTGCAAGACCAACTCCAGATAATTATTTTTATCAAACCCTAATAACTTCTTAAACATAATCGCTTTATGCTGTCCTATTGGCGATTGGTCATCCAGCGCGTAATGGGTGAATTTACGACTATCTATTTTAATAATGTCGGCAATATCAGCGAGTTTCAAAATTTATCCTGTAATATCTGTTTAGCTTGTTGCCAATCAACGGCTTCAATATTACCTGCCAAAAACTCGCTTTCAGTTTTCTTAAGCTCAGTTTCATGCCAAGAAAAAGAATTCAAAGAACTTTCATCTCCAGCTAAATCACTCCAAAGAGCCTCAATAATTTTGAGCTTTTCTATTGAGGGTAACTCATGTAACTCTGCTATATTCATACCAATACCCTATTTGTTATTCAAAAATAGAATTTTCCTCACTCAACTCAAGTTTATCATTCAAATGAAACCTTGATTTAGCAGATTTAAAATAACTATTATGTGAATAAGTTTTTTTAATTTTTTCTTTAGCCAATTTTTCCTGCTCTATACAAGCAATAATGGCATCAAAAACCTGCTGATAGTAAGAACCTAACTGCTCTATATCAAACCCACCTTGCTTGGAAAATAATTTATAAACCCCATAAGCAATTAATTCATCGGTGAATAATACAAAATCATCAGAGGAATTAATCAATATACGTTGTTGAATGACAAAATCATAAATCTTAAATGTTTGTAATAACTGCTCATAAATAAACGAATTTTTATCGCCATTAAATAAAGCATTTAATTTATTATTTTCATTAGTCGTAGCATCAAACAATTCTTCCAAAACTTTAGACTTAGAACCTTTAGCTTTTTCAGGTTCACCATAAAAAGTCGCATACCAAAACTTAAGGATCGTTTCACTATGCACAGACTTGTGTAATGAAATACTCAAAGCATCATTAAAGGTTTCACCGCGTTTGCATAAATAACTAATCCCTGCATTGGCAAACACTTCTTTGGTATATTGATTAAATCTACGGTTACTAATTTTATCGCGATAATTAATAGGAGATTGCGTATTAGTCGCGTCAGTAATTTTATCAATTAATTCATTATCAGTAGTTTCATAAAGCCTAAATAAAACATAAACCCCTTCAAGCTTACTTTTATCTTGCTGATAAATATCATAAATAACGCGCGTGGTTTGTAAACCATTCACGATTACAGGGTTTCTAACTTCCAACGGATAAAGTCCTACCTGCATATCCTTAGGGATTTTAACGCGCTCGGCAATGATAGTAATACCGTTATTTAAAAAAGGAAAATACTCGGCATCATCACTTAATAAGGTATTGCGAATATTTTTATTGGTTTTGTTATAGCTTAAAAAACTACGAATATTATCACTAAAAATAGTATCAACACGTTTGTTAATTTGCTTTTCAAGCTCAAGTAATTGGCAGAGTTCTAAGGCAGCTAAACGAAAATTAACCGCTTTCACATTTTGGATTGAAAACGAAATTAAGGCTTGAGGATCGTTGCGTAAAGAAATATTAGATTTCTCTGCCATAAAGCTAAAATCAACGGTTTTGCGTTTTTTACCTTCTGACGCTAAATTATCAATTTGTTCATAAAGATCATTGCTATCAAAAATTTGTAAATTTTCGATATTCTCTAAATGTCGTTTAATTAAAGGTGCATTTTGTGGTGTTTTTTCACCGTTAAAAATAAAATAGAGCTTAGTATCAACGACTCGCCCTGATTTAACTAAAGCTTGATATTTTTCTAGTGCAACTTTTACTTTATCATTAAGCGGTAAGTTAAGCGTATTTCCTTCAACAAACAGCCCTCGAAAATCATTTACAAATTTAGATAATTCATTATCACCAAGAGATTTAGATGATTTTACTTGAAAAATATGTAAAGTATTTTCTTCATTATCTTCTTCTAAATAAATACCATCTAAGCCGCCATCGTTATTACCGACTTTATTTTCAATCGTTGAAGCATGATGATAAACCTCATCAAAACTTAAATCTAAAATCGCTGCCAGTGATAAAATTTCAAACGCTAAAGGATGAGATAATTCAAATTTATTGGCAATTCTTTCAATATAGCCATCAAGAAAAAGATTTTTATTCATCTTAACTCATCACCTTTAAATTTAATGTTTTCAAGTATTAAAAACACACAAGCTCCAAAAATATTAATTTTTGAAGCTTGCAAGAGGTTCTATTTAACAGCCAAATTTAACTATAAACAGGAAACCTTGAGCATAATAAACTCACTTTCTCGCGTACCGCAGAAATAACATTTTCATCATCCATATTATCCATCACATCACACATCATGTTCGCAATTTCCATCATTTGCGCTTCTTTAAAACCGCGTGTGGTCGGTGCTGGAGTTCCAATACGAATACCACTAGTGACAAAAGGTGATTGTGGATCATTAGGCACGGCATTTTTATTCACAGTAATATGCGCTTTACCTAAAGCCGCATCTGCTGCTTTACCTGTAATTCCTTTAGCGACTAAAGATACCAGCATTAAATGATTGTCCGTTCCCCCTGAAACCACATCAAAACCACGTTGCATAAATACTTCCGCCATCGCTTTGGCATTTTTAACGACTTGTTGTTGATAGGTTTTAAATTCAGGTTCTAAAGCTTCTTTAAACGAAACCGCTTTCGCTGCGATAACGTGCATTAAAGGCCCCCCTTGAATACCTGGAAAAATATTGGAGTTAAATTTTTTCTCTAATTCAGGGTTAGATTTACATAAAATCAAACCGCCTCTAGGCCCTCTTAATGATTTATGGGTGGTGCTTGTGACGACATCAGCAATCGGCACAGGATTTGGATATAAACCCGCAGCCACTAAACCTGCAACGTGTGCCATATCCACAAATAAATACGCGCTCACTTTATCGGCAATATCTCTAAAACGCTGCCAATCCCAAATTCGAGAATAAGCAGAAAAACCTGCCACCAGAACTTTAGGTTTATGCTCTAAAGCTAAAGCCTCCACTTGATCGTAATCAATCTCGCCAGCCGCATTTAAGCCATATTGAATGGAATTATAGATTTTTCCTGAAAAATTTGGTTTTGCACCGTGGGTTAAATGTCCACCATCTGCAAGACTTAAACCCAAAATGGTATCACCGGGTTGAATCAGTGCCATAAACACCGCCATATTCGCTTGTGAACCTGAATGAGGTTGTACATTGGCATAATCTGCGTCGAATAACTCTTTGGCGCGGTCAATCGCTAATTGTTCAACTTTATCAACAAACTCACAGCCGCCATAATAGCGTTTAGCGGGATAACCTTCCGCGTATTTATTAGTTAGTTGTGAACCTTGCGCCTCTAAAACTCTAGGGCTGGTATAGTTTTCAGACGCAATCAGCTCGATATGGTCTTCCTGACGCTGATGCTCCTCTTCGATAGCTTGGAACAATTCATCATCAAAACCTTCGATTGACATGGATTTTTTAAACATTTATTTCTCTCCTAATTATTAAGGTTTAATAACGCAAGGTTGAATCAGCACTATTTGCAAATCAGCAACATTTGTACCCGTCGCACCTGTCATTATTAAATCCTCAGATTTTTCTAAAGCAATATATGAGTTATTATTATTTAATTCATTGCTTGGGTTAAGTTTTGCTTGTTTCATGCGTTGAACACTTTCAGCATCGACAATTCCTCCCGCCGCAGGACTTGTGCCGTCAATACCATCGGTACCGCCGCTTAAAAATGTCCAGCAATTAGGTAGCGCGTATTTTTCACTTGCCAGCGCAAAGGCTAATGCCATTTCTTGATTGCGTCCGCCTTTACCTTTTCCTTTAAGGGTTACCGTTGTTTCACCGCCCGCTAATAGAGCGATTGGTTTTTTAATACCTGCCTCTATTAATTGTTTGACGTATAAAGCTAATTTATCCGCTTCATCACGCGCTTCACCGTTTAGATTATCGCTGTAGAGTTTGGCTTGATAACCTTGTTCTTTAGCGGTATTTATCATTGCAGTAACGCTGATAGCATTGCTACCAACTAAAGTTGTCGCACTATTTTTAAAGGAGGGGTTATCCGATTTAGGTGTTTCTTCACGCTTACCTTGAACGCCTTCTTCTAAAACCTTTTGCACATTAATAGGGACTCTATCCCAAACCTGCCGTGATTTAAAAACAGTGATAGCATCAGTATAAGTCGAGTCATCCGCAACCGTTGTTCCACTGGCAATCGCGCTTAAATCATCGCCTAAAACATCCGATAAAATCAAAGCATGTACATCGGCGGGATAAGCAAGCTGTGTTAAACGCCCACCTTTTAATTGTGATAAATGCTTGCGCACACAATTGATTTCATTAATGGTCACCCCACAAGCTAATAATAAATCGGTAGTAGAAATTTTTTCTTCCAGACTAATGCCACCAACAGGATAAGGTAATAATGCAGAACCACCCCCCGAAATTAATACTAAAACTAGCTCATCTTGTTGAGCGGTTTTTAATTGTTCAGTAATACGCTGTGCGGCCTGATAACCATTTTCATCAGGTAAAGGATGAGATGCACCTAGAATTTCTAAGTTTTCTATTTCTTGTACATTTTCATAATTAGTTACTGCAATCGCACAGGCTAAAGTGGATTCGGGAATAATTTCTTGGGCGGCTTTTGCCATTGCACACGCCGCTTTTCCAAACGCGATTAAATGAATTTTTGACCAATTTCCGACACGTTTTTCAAAATTTTGCTTTAAAGCGATTTCAAGATGATTTTTATTGACACTTAAACATTGTTTAACAGCTATGTAAGGGTCTGCGGCAATAATGCCTGCTTGAAATATAGCTAATGCATTTTTACGCAAAATTTCAATATCTGCACTCATTCTTTATTTTGTATGTCTTTAAGCTGATTTTAATCGCAAGACGCTAGAGCGTATTTAAAGTCATTCTCACGCAGAGCATGAAAACAATAAGATATTTAAGCCATTTCCTTCGCAAGTTTAAAAATTGCTTCGGCATCTAACACTTGTTTACGGTTTTCAAATAATCTGGCAATACAAGCGCGATGCAAAGCCAGTTTTAATGTACCAAAACCAATCGCTCCCCAGATAATTTTTCCATGACGATCAAAACCTTTATCCATCATTTCTATGCCACCGATACCAATAGGCGGTGTCGCATTAGCATCGGCCATCATTTCTATAAATGGGTTATTTTGCCAATGCTCAGGTCTTAATAACTCAACGCCAGCCGCACCTGTTGCAAACACAATCGCAGCTTCTTTTATGGTTTCTGCACGCGCTTCACAATCAAACGCTTCAACAGGCGTTAATTTCATACCGAAACGCTTTTCCATTGCCGTGCAGGCTTTTTCCGCTCGCGATAATTTACGCGATGTTAAAAAGACTTCTGCACCTTCTTCAGCTAACATGACCGCAGCTCGCTGACCTACAGGGCCTGTTCCAGCTAAAACAACCGCTTTTTTGCCTTTTATTTCACCCGAGTTTGCAAGTTTTGCAACCCCAGCCGCCGCCGTTGTATTACTACCATTACTATCTAGCATCACGGAAACTTGGAAGCCTGAGAAAAAATGTTTTTGCACCGCTTTAAATAAAGCCTGTCCCGCTTGCATATCGCTACCGCCGACAAAAATCGCGGTATTTTTTTTATCTCTAGGAGCGCGAGTAAAAATAGTCCCCTCAACTAAAGGCGTAACATTTTCAGGTGTCAATCCACCATGAGCTATCACATGGTCTGCACCGCCATCATAAGCGACGACCGTATCAAAAACAGAAGGGTAAATATCAGTATCAAATTGAAATAACAGTTTTTTCATGAACTCACCTTGAAATTTATTAAAAATGCTTAAAATGCAGTTTAAAATCGCGTCATTGTAACGCATAAACTTACGCTTGCATTGTTTTATCACATAGCTAGCATCAAAGCTTTAGCCAACTTTATCACCACAAAACTAGCTATCAGCGCAGTTTTTGAGTAATCTTAAATAACTAATAATTGATAATTGATAATTAACAATTAATAATTTTTCAAAACAAGCCTTAAAAATAATTACAACTATAAGGAAACCTTATGAAAACCCCTGTCGATATTGCCGTTACTGGAGCTGCTGGACAAATCAGTTATTCTTTATTATTTCGCCTCGCTGCGGGTGAATTTTTAGGCGACGACCAACCTATTAATTTACATTTATTGGAAATTACTGCTGCAATGCCTGCATTAGAAGGCGTAGTTATGGAGCTTAACGATTGTGCGTACCCCTTACTTAACCGTATTATTACGACCGATGACCCTAAAGTTGCATTCGACAATATTGATTATGCGTTTTTAGTGGGCGCACGCCCTAGAGGGAAAGGGATGGAAAGAAAAGATTTATTGCAATGTAATGCAGAGATTTTTTCAGTACAAGGTAAAGCTTTAGATGAAGCCGCTAACAAAAATGTTAAAGTTTTGGTGACAGGTAACCCTGCTAACACCAATGCTTTAATTGCGATGAATAATGCACCTAATTTAAAGCCCGAAAATTTTACGGCAATGACGATGCTAGATCATAATCGCACGATTAATCAATTGGCTGAAAAAAGTGGTGTTAAAGCGACGGACGTTAAAAATGTGATGGTTTGGGGTAATCATTCCAGCACTCAATATCCTGATATTCATCATGCCAAGATTAGAGGGCAAGACGCGCTGTCATTAGTTGAAAATGATTGGTTTGTGAATGAGTTGATTCCGACAGTACAACAACGTGGTGCGGCGATTATTAAAGCACGCGGTCAATCGAGCGCAGCCTCTGCGGCTACTGCGGCAATCAAACAAATGCGTACTTGGGCTTTAGGTACTGCCGAAGGGGATTGGGTGAGTATGGCGGTTCCGTCAGATGGTAGTTATGGGATAGAAGAAGGTTTGATTTATTCTTTTCCCGTCACCGTCAGTCATGGTGAAATTAGTATTGTTCAAGGCTTGGATGTTAACGAGTTTAGTCTTGAAAAGATGCGGATTAGTGAACAAGAATTACACGAAGAAAAAGAAGCGATTAAGCATTTATTGTAAAGCGTGAAAACATGTTTTTTCTCACGGTTTGTAAATGACATAAGTAGGTGGTCAAAAGTATCCTAACATTTTATTGGAGAAATTGAGGAAACCGTTGAAACGGTTATTTTCATTGATTTACATAGCCCACGGTTTAAACCGTGGGCTATGTGAAAAGCAAGAACTCAACCGTTTTAACGGTTTATAGAAATGTTAGATGACTTATGAATAATTACTTACTCCAAATATAACCATGAAGTGCATGAAGTTTTATCGTTAGGAGCTTCATGCACTTCATGGTTTTAGAATAGTGTTCAATCACTTCAACCTGAAAAAATTAATACCAAGACGACTCTGTTAAACATCAAAAAACTTGTTTTTTCACTCCGATTTAATCACGATTATTTTTATATTTCTTTGCAAAAACTCCCAAAAAAATTATAATGCTCGGTTCTGAGCGTTTCGCTCTTCCTTGCTTCACCACATATTAAGACAATGTGGGAGGCATTACCGCAAGGAGAAACCATGCGACATTATGAAATTGTCTTTTTAGTACATCCTGACCAAAGTTCTCAAGTTCCCGCTATGATAGAACGCTACAAAGCGACTATCGAAGGGACTTCTGGCACTATTCATCGTCTTGAAGACTGGGGACGCAGACAGCTTGCTTACCCTATCAAAAAAATTCACAAAGCTCATTATGTATTAATGAATGTTGAGTGTAATCAAGAAGCTTTAGACGAATTAGAAAGTGGTTTTCGTTTCAATGATGCGATTTTGCGTAGCATGACATTATTGAAAAAAGCCGCAGTCACTGAAGCTTCACCCATTGCAACGGCTGCTGTTGAAGAAAGCAGAATTTCTGCTGAAAAAGCGAAAAGAGCTGAAGAAGCAGAGGCGGCTGAAGCCGCAGAAGCGGCTGCGAAAGCTGTTAGAGCTGAAGCGGCTGCGAAAGTAGAAGCTGCTGCAAAAGAAGCTGCTGCTCCAAGTGACGATTCAGCAACTGCTGAATAAACAATAGTTTATTAGAATTTTAGAGGATTATCATGGCACGTAACATGAGACGTAAAAAAGCATGTCGTTTCAGCTCCAAAGATGGGCAAACGATTGATTATAAAGATTTAGATTTATTAAGCGAGTACGTTAGCGAGACAGGAAAAATTGTTCCTAGTCGTATCACAGGTACTGCGGCTAAGTATCAAAGACAGCTATCAACTGCGGTAAAACAAGCGCGTTTTATTGCTTTGCTACCTTTCTGCGACGCACATAAATAATAAGCAGGATACGGTATGGGCTTTTTAGCGGCATATATTATGCGGGGCAGAACGCAGGCGATTATGGTTGCGTCTTCTCTGGCATTATTGTCGCTCCCTTTACCGCCCGCAAGTATTGTAAGTTCAGCGGCGGTTGCGTTAGTTACATTAAGACGCGGAGCTTCTGAAGGGGCTTATATTCTGCTTTGTGCCTGTTTGGCATCAGCAGTGTTAGGGGCTTTGTTAGTGGGTGATTACCAACTGACTTTGTTTTACACTTTGTTTTTATGGGCACCTGTGTGGGTTATCTCGGTTATTTTACGAGAGGGTCGGCACTTATTTTTGGCGATAGAAATTGTGGTTATGATTGCGATGCTCGCAGTGACAGCCGCTTTTTTGTACCAGCCTGATTTAGCGGAAGTCTGGAAAACATGGCTGAATGGTTTGCTTGAGCCTATGGTAATAAAAGCAAACCCCGAAGTACCCGAAGAAGATATACAACGCTCTCTGTCAGTTTTTTATCGTTATATTTTAACTGGCTTGGTTGCAGAGATTTATGTTTTAAGTCTGTTGGCAGGATTGTTTCTCGCCCGATGGTGGCAAGCAACGCTGTATAATCCAGGTGGATTTAAAAAAGAATATCTGGCATTGAAAGGTCAAAAAACCTTAGCGATTGCAACTATCTTTATTGTTGCGGCTGCGTGGTTTTTTTCTGGCATCATTGCTGAAATTTGCTGGAATATCACCGTACTGTTATTCGTTTTATACGCATTTCTCGGGACAGTGGTATTACATTGCACGTTTTCATCAATGAATCGCAAAAAGATATTAGTCCCTTTTTTGTATATCAGCATGATATTAATACCTCATGCAATGATCCCCGCTGCGATTATCGGCT
>WTBX01000317.1 GCA_013138855.1 Methylococcaceae bacterium | reverse complement strand
GTTGATTTAATGAAAGGCGAACAAAAACAAGCAGCATTTTTAAAGAAAAATATTTTTGGTCAAGTGCCTGTATTGGAAGATGGCGATGTGACTATCGCAGATTCCAATGCTATTTTGGTTTATCTTGCTAGTCAATATGATAATGCACATTCTTGGTTGCCTCTTGAACCTGCGAAAGCTGCCGAAGTGCAACGTTTTTTAACGGTTGCAGCGGGTGCGATTGCCGCAGGCCCTGCCACAGCGCGGTTAATTAATTTATTCGGTGCGAAGTTGGATAAAGTCAAAGCGGTTGAAACAGCGCATAATATTCTTGGTATTTTAGATCAGCATTTAGAAGGGCGTGAATGGTTAGCGGATACTCAACCAACGATTGCGGATATTTCTAATTATCCTTATATTGCTCATGCACCTGAGGGCGATGTTTCTTTGCAGAATTATCCTAATGTAAGAGCATGGTTGCAGCGTGTGGAAAGCTTGCCGAATTTTATTTATATGCAATCTTCGGTAGTGGGTTTAGCGGCATAACGTAATGCCTAAACCTCCGAGGTCTTAAAGACCTCGGAGGTTTTTTCATCAAACGAGGAACAGGCAATGAGTAAAGTAATTGAATCACCGTTTCACCAAGGCGAACAAAAAATTCAAGCACGTTTTGGGGTTCGCGAAAAAATGGAACGCTTCGGTCGGCAAGTTATTCGTGATTTTATGCCAGAACAACACCGCGAGTTTTTCTCTCAATTACCGTTTGTTTTTGTGGCTCATGATGATGAACAGGGTTTTCCGTGGGCATCTATTTTATTTAATCGCCCTAGTTTTATTAGCTCACCAAATAATCAACAATTGCATATTAACGCGATGCCTGTAACGGGTGATCCTTTAGCCAAAGGTTTAATCACAGGTAAACGCTTAGGTCTATTAGGTATTGAATTAGAAACACGACGCAGAAATCGTTTGTCCACTTATATTAATCAAGTTTCGGAAAATGGAATCGAGCTTAATATAAAACAAGCGTTTGGTAATTGTCCGCAATATATTCAAAACCGCGAATTGCAATATATCGAACCTTCTTCGATGCCGCCTTCAAGCACTGAGAAACTGACGCAGTTTGATGAAGAGGCGGTGGAATTGATTGCTAATAGTGATACTTTTTTTGTGGCAAGTTTTATTGCAAATGGTAGTGATGCCGTGAGTGAAGGCGCGGATGTTTCTCATCGTGGCGGCAAAGCGGGGTTTATTCGGGTTGATGATGAATTTACATTAACCATTCCCGATTATTTGGGTAACTTTCACTTTAATACTTTAGGCAATTTTTTAGAAAATCCGAGAGCAGGTTTATTGTTTATTGATTTTGAAAAAGGACATTTATTAACCTTAACAGGTTCAGTAGAAATTCTATGGGATTCTCCCGATACCGAATTTTTTGCAGGTGCGGAAAGGCTGTGGAAGTTTCGCATTAATCACGGGTTCTGGCTTAAAAACGTGTTGCCATTACGTTGGAAATTACACGATTATTCCCCGAATACCTTATTAACGGGGAGTTGGCAGGAAGCAGAGGCGACCAAAAAAGCGGAAACATTGAAACACAGTTGGCAATCTTATCAAGTAGTGAAAATTGTTGAAGAAAGCAGTGTGATTAAATCGTTTTATTTTCAGCCACCCGCCGATCAAAAACCGAGCTTTCAAGCAGGACAGTTTTTAACCCTGAAAGCTGACATTAACGGTAAACAGAAAATTAGAACGTACACGGTATCCAGCGCACCAAGTGATGCTTATTTACGAATCAGCGTTAAACACGAACAAGCGAATGGCGATAAACCCGAAGGTATTTTTTCCAGTTTTTTGCATCAACACGTCATCGTAGGTGATATTTTCCAAGTCAAAGCACCGACAGGCGAGTTTACGTTTGATGCCTCAAAAAATCGTCCCGCTGTTTTAATTTCCGCTGGCGTTGGAATTACTCCGATGATTGCTATGGCTAGACATACTTTGCAAGAAGGCGTGCGCACTCGCTCAATTCGACCGCTTACGCTTATCTGTTCGGCTAGAAATGCTGCACAACGCGCTTTTTTTTCCGAACTAAACGAAATTGCTGATTATTCCTCAAACCAAATTCGCGTTTTTTGGGCATTAAGCCAACCTGAAACGAATTTGCAAATAGGGAGTGATTATCAGCATCACGGTAGAATATCTAAACAACTTGTGGAAAATATAATCGTAGGTGATGACTATGATGTTTATTTATGTGGCGGCAATCGTTTTATGCAAGATATGTATAACAGCCTTCGAGAATTAGGAATTAAAGATAAACAAATTTTTGCCGAATCCTTTGGCATTTCTTCCTTAGTGAGGGAAGAAAGTAGTTCTGATATTGAACAATTACCTATTGCTGAAGAGGCAATTATTAACTTCACTGAATCTCATGTTGAGCAAGCTTGGTCTCAAGAGGATGGGACTTTATTAGAATTTGCCGAAGCTCATGGATTAGCACCAGAATACGGTTGCCGTAGTGGTAAATGTGGTGCGTGTAAGGTTAAATTATTATCGGGAAAAATCACCTATAAACAAGCAATCAGCAGTCCATTAGAGGAGGGTGAGATATTATTATGTAGTGCTGTTCCTGCTGCTGAGGAAGGAATAGAACACAGTCGATTAGAGATAAAATTATAATGGATGTTATGCGGCTAAAGACCTCGTTTCTAAAAGCTAAGTAGTGCTTGAACGAAAACATATAATCGTAAATAAAACAGAAAGTTATAGTAAAATAGCAACCTGAAGATTAAAAACACCTTAAAACCATGTTAATAAAATGGTTTATATATCTTCTTGAAACTTAATGCTTTTATTGATTTTAAATTCAAAACTCCACACTTAAAATTTAAAATTCTCAATTTTTACCAAAAACTTCGCTGAAAATTTTCGTATGAGAAACGTATTATCACCGCAAATTCGTATAGGGCAAGTTGATATTGCCGACATCAAAATAGACTTCGCCTCGCGCGATGATATTCCCACTATTTTACTAGGGTTGCAGCACATTTATACAGTGCCGTCATTAAGAAAACAGGTGTTTGATATTCTTGAAGAAGTCATTCCGTCTAAACTAGATGCAAACGGTGAACTTAAAAAAGTTTCAGCAAATAAAGGTCGTCGTGGCATGGAGCAATGGGCGATTCTTGTTTTAGGCTGTTTGCGCGTAGGCTTAAACACCGATCATGACCGAATTCAGGAGCTTGCCAATCAGCATCGAACCATTCGAGAAATGCTTGGTTTTGGTTACTTCGATAATGATGTTATTTACGGTTTGCAAACCATCAAGGATAATTTAAAACTGTTCACGCCGATGATTATGGAACGCATCAATGTAGCGGTGATTAACGCGGGGTACCGTTTGTTGAATAAAGATTTTAATGCCGCTATTTTTGGACGCTGCGATTCTTTTGTTCTGGAAACGCATGTGCATTTTCCTACCGATATTAGTCTACTTTATGATGCGGTTCGCACTCTGTTTTCTCAGTGTGCGAAATGGAATAACAATTATCCAATTCCTGAGTGGCGGCAGCATCGTTATAATTTGGCACAGTTTAAAAAATTGTACCGAAAAATACAAAAACTACGCCATTCAACCTCTAAAGATGAGACTAAAAAGCAGGCGCGAGCCGAGGAAATTGCTCAAGCTTATTTGAACTACCTCGTCATGGCTGAAAGTTATCTGGAACGAGTGCAACGCAGTCGCGTTATTTTAAAAACGGAATACAAATTCACTGACAATCATTTTGCTAAACTGGATGAATTTATTGCCCATACGCAGCGTCAGATTGAGCAAATTCATCGCCGCGCTTTGGAGGACGAAAAGATTCCTCATAACGAGAAAGTTTTCTCTCTTTTCCAGCCGCATACCGAATGGATAAAAAAGGGGAAAGCAGGTGTTCCCGTTGAGCTAGGCGTGCGCGTTTGTATTATGGAAGACAGTGATGGTTTTGTCTTAAATCATCGGGTGATGAGTCAAGAAACCGATGATAAAATAGCGGTACTTATGGTTGAAGTTGCCCAGAAAAATTTCCCAAAATTCAACGGCTGTAGTTTTGATAAAGGCTTCCACAGCCCCGCCAATCAAGAAAGACTTGCGGAGCTGCTTGACCATGTTGTATTACCGAAAAAAGGCAAGCTGTCAAAAGTTGAAAAAGAACGTGAATACGCGCCTGAATTCATGGCGAAAAAGAGAAAACATTCAGCCGTAGAATCTGCCATTAACGCTTTGGAAGTGCATGGTTTAGATACTTGCCCCGATAATGGTATCGAAGGTTTTGAGCGTTATGTTGCGATGGCGGTATTATCGCGCAACATTCAAAAAATAGGCGCGATTAAACGCGATATTGCGCGAAAGCTCAAACGCGCAGCTTAAACGAAAGATTTAAAAATTTATTCACTAAACTACAGGATAGCTGCATCCAAAAAGTGACAATAATATAAATTAAACGGATGCTTTGATAAAAAGCGATATATTTGAAATATTTTTCTGATGTTATGAGAAAGTATCGCCCTAAGTTGGATTTATTTTTTTTTAAAATCAGCTTTTTCGTTCAGGCACTATATAGGGTTTGTTTATCATTCAAATCGGTTTTACTTATTAAACGACCTTCTAAATCGTAGCGTTCGACCGCTCCCTGAGTATTGGTTAAAATATAACTATTATTATCCTCAGTCAGTATTAGATCAGTATCGGCATCCCCTTTCCAAACACCATTATTATAAAAGAAAGACTCACC
>WTBX01000232.1 GCA_013138855.1 Methylococcaceae bacterium | reverse complement strand
TACGGTTAACGCTCAGTGCAAAGCATTTACTTCACCGCTTAATCTCGATGATGCTTTTAGTGTTGCCATTGATTGGGCGACAGATCGAGTCTTTATTGCTGATACCGCCCGTCATCAGGTTTATTTATTTTCAAGTCAAGGAGAAGAGCTGGATTCAGCCAAAGGTTTCTGGTTCCCAAATCAGCTAGAAGTCAACAATAACAAATTATATGTGGCAGATACGAATCATCATCGTTTAATAGCACTCGATATATCAACCGATAAACTTGTCAAAACTGATGAGGAATTTGATACCCGTACAGAAAATTCCAGAAAACTTACCGAAGTTTGGCCGTCCTCTTTTTTACTACGTCCACAGCAGCGTTGGGTTATCAATAGTAAGCATGATATGAGTCATGGAGGAATTTATATTTTTGATAATGACGGGATTTATAGCAAAAAATTACACTTACCTGAAAATGCAGATCCTTTTGCCCTGTTGCAAATAGGACAGCAAGTGTTGATTACTGATTTTAGTCTGGATCGTATCTATCGTTATAGTCTAAACGGTGAGTATCTAGGTGATTTTGATTCCGCTATTTTGCAAAAAATACAACAAGGATTAACCGAACGCCGCGCACATTATGCCAAGCTAGATAGCGTGTTTTCAATTTTATTTGCAATCGCTTTAGCGGGTGGTTTTTTATTGGCACTCTATCAGCAATATCAAGCTCAAAACGAATTATTAGCGGGGCAAGTTTCTAGCCAAACCGCAATAGATGAACCCGTGTTACACTGGATTACTCCCACGAATCGCTTTAAAGCCTTAAGCTATAGCATGGTTTTATTCGTTATCGCTCTTTTTTGCACTTTGATTGTTCTACTCGCTTTACATGATTTTAGTCTTGCTGAGTTTTTTGGAAATACATGGCAGATTCAATTATTAGTATTGATTTTACTACTGACCTCCTTACTACAATTACGATACAAAATAGGAATCACAAAAAATACATTAATTCTTCACTCTCCCATAAAAGCAAAAATCGTATGCCCTCTAAATGATATTGTTTTTAATGAGGCTTTCATCATTATTGGGGAATCAACACTACGGCTTGACCTACTTTATAAATTATTCTCGGCTAGTGATATTGAAAACCATCTCTATCCTGTCATAAAAGAGGCCAAACAAATAGACCATATAAAAAGGCAAACAACATTTGTTACCACTCTGAGTGCCTATATTATACAAATAACCATAGTTTGTATTTTAACCGCTCTCTTTTTTTATTATGGCGTGCTTAATTAAACTGAGTTCAAGACAAGCTCTTTTGGAGAGAGAACATGTCTCGCTCCCACACACCGAAACCGCTCTTTCAAGTGGAAATTCATGCAAAGTGGGAGGAGAAAAGCTTTAAGACACTATAATACTCACTTTCACTCCTTTAATTTAATACACCCCACTTATGGCGATTAGCGCAACCATTAACAAAGTTTCCCTGACGATTAGCGATATGGATCGGCATTACTATCAAAGCCATGAATTAACGCTAGCACAACACCCCTCCGAAAACGATTTCCGTTTTATGGTACGGCTAATTGCTTTTATGCTCAACGCCAACGAACAGCTCAGTTTTACAAAAGGACTAAGCAGCGATGACGAGCCAGAACTTTGGCAAAAAACGCTCACAGATGAGATTGAATTATGGATTGATTTAGGTCAGCCCGATGAAAAACGCATCCGTAAAGCCTGTGGACGCGCCAAACAAGTGATTATTTATACTTACCATGAACGCAAAGCAAAAGTATGGTGGGAACAACAAAAAGCTAAATTACAGCGATTTAATAATCTTAGTGTGGTACAGATTAAGGCTGAAGGCGTAGAGTCCATGATGAAACGATCTATGCAATTACAATGCAGCATTCAAGACGGTGAAATTTATTTGAGTGATGATAAATCCAGTGTCACCATTAATATGGATAACTGGGGGCAAAGTAAAGTTAAATAAGCCAAAACAATCTGAAATTTAAGTTTACTCTTCCCCCACTTTTCAGCTAGCCAGAAGGTTTGAATAATTATGGGAAGATGCTTAATCTAAAGGTGAAAAAACACTCTAACATCTACCTCTTGCTTCTTACTACCCTGCTAATAATATTTCGATCGTAGTTTTGGGTTTAATGGTTGTGACAGGTAAATTATCACCTTGTTGCCAGCCTTTTAAGGCTTGCTGCTTGTTATTAGCTGAAATTAAAAATACCACCTGTTCGCTGTCACTAAGAGCTTTCGCGCTTAAAGACACTCTTTCTGACGGTGGTTTTGGCGCATTGTAAACAGCATGAACGAGTTCATCCTGATTGTGTTCGTGTTCTGGAAATAAGCTCGCGGTGTGACCATCTTCGCCCATTCCTAATAAAACTAAATCAAACGGCAGCGCGTGTTCAACAATGGCTTTATAGTCAGTAGCGGCTTGCACGCCTCCTAATTCTGTCGGCATAGGGTGAATTTGGCTTTCAGGAATGGCGGTATGCTGTAAAAAGACATCTGCTGCCATTTTACTGTTTCTATCTTTATGATCGGCCGCTAAACAACGTTCATCACCATAATAAATATGCCATTTACTCCAATCAGTCTCTGCATTGATTAATAAACGGTAAGCATTTTCGGGTGTGCCACCCCCTGCTAATACCAGTTTAAATGCGCCTCGTGCTGCGATTGCTTGCTCTGCGGATTTAAGGATTAACGCTGCGGCTGTCGTTGCTAGTTCTTCGGTATTTTTTAAATGTTGCCAGTTTAAGTTTTGTGTCATAGTCTTTTAAAATAAAGTGTTAAGTAGGCGAATATTACCACATAGACAAATCGCTCCCACTCCTTCATTTAAAAAGTTTACTCAATGTATTACCCGAACCTTCCTTCTACTGAAAATCAGTTTCTCGCTGAACACGCCAAATTATTAAATAATAGTTTTCAATGGTTATTTGATACGCCTTTATTAGATTCTAATAAGGATGATTTAGCTGAACAGTTGTTTTACGCACCGTTGGTGTTGTTGTCGCATAATACGGCGGCTGATCCTTTGTTTAATTATGCCAATCAAAAGGGCTTAGAATTGTTCGAGTTGGATTGGGAGCAATTAATTTGTTTGCCATCGCGTGCGTCTGCGGAGGTTATAAATCAAGCCGCCAGAGATAAATTAATGGCGCAGGTGACATCTCATGGATTTATTAAAGGCTATGAAGGCGTTAGGATTTCCAGTAGTGGTAAACGCTTTCAAATTAATAATGCGATTATCTGGAATTTACATGATGAACAGGGGGCTTATCAGGGACAGGCAGCGTGTTTTTCTGAGTGGGTGTTTTTGTAAGATTAATTAAATGGCTTCGGCTGGGTTTTCCGTGAAAATATCGAAATAAGGACTGGCAGTCCTTCAAGGAATATGAAAATCAAAAAAGGACTGCCAGTCCTGATGCTAAATTAACTCAGCTCAATTAAGAAAAATTACATAAGACTGGCGGCTATCCGAAAGACGTAGTCTTTTGGGTAGCTGTCAGTCCCCACTAAATATATGAATATTAATGTGGGGACTGGCAGCAAACCAAAGGGCTTCGCCCTTCAGCTTGCCGCCAGTCTTTTAACCGTATAGCTCGAAAAGTTTTAATTGCTCAAGCTTTTCGTGGACAAAATAAATTTATTTTGTAGATTCGCTACCACCGACAAAAAAACTATAAGCAGGATTACTCGTTTCTTCTTGGTAATCAAAACCTAAATCATCAAGGCATTCTTGAAAAGCTTTGCGCTCACTTTTAGGCATTTGCAGCCCCATTAATACCCGACCAAACGCAGCATTGTGATTTTGGTAATGAAACATGCTGATATTCCAGCGACCCCCTAAAGCGGTTAAAAACTTCAATAGTGCATTCGGGCGTTCGGGAAAACTCAAACTATAAACCACTTCGCCTAATTTGCACGGCGCGTGACCGCCAACCATGTAACGAATATGTTCTTTAGCCAGTTCATTGGCGGTCATATCGGTAATCGAAAAGCCTTCACTGCGTAATTTTTCAATGATTTCTATGCGGTCAGCTTCAATCCCTGTGCTAGAAATGCCGACAAACACTTGCGCCATCTCTTTATCAAAATAACGGTAATTAAATTCAGTGAGACTATGTCCGCCTAATAATTTACAGAATTTTAAAAAGTTGCCTGCTTTCTCTGGAATGCCTACCGCTAATAATATTTCCCGATGTTCTCCAACTAGAGAGCGTTCTGCAACATAAGCTAGGCGATCAAAATTAACATTCGCTCCACTTTCAATGGCAACTAATGTTTGCCCGCTGAGTTTATGTTCTTCGACATATTTTTTTAAACCCGCAACGGCTAACGCGCCCGCAGGTTCTGCAATTGAACGAGAATCTTCAAAAATATCTCTAATGGCAGCGCAAATTTCATCAGTATTAACCGTAACGGTGTCATCAACATATTGACTGGCAATTTTAAAGGGTTCTTTACCTATTTGTTTAACCGCAACACCATCAGCAAATAAACCTACTTGCTTTAAAGTAACGCGGCGTTTGGCCTTTAAGGCGCGATTTAGGCAGTCTGAATCTTCTGATTCGACACCGATAATTTTAATATCGGGACAGACAAATTTAATATAAACCGCAATACCTGCGATTAAGCCGCCCCCGCCAACAGGTACAAAAATCGCGTCAATATTACTATTTTGGCGTAATAATTCCATCGCAATCGTGCCTTGTCCTGCAATGACCTCAGGGTCATCGTAAGGATGTACGAAAGTCATGCCTTTTTCTTCGGCAAGTTTTTTAGCGTGTTCGTAAGCCTCATCGTAAGAGTCACCATGCAACACGGTTTTACCGCCTCGCGCTTTAACCGATTTCACTTTAATTTCAGGCGTAGTTTTAGGCATTACAATTAGCGATTTAATGCCTAGTTTTTTTGCGGATAAAGCAACGCCTTGTGCATGATTCCCCGCAGAGGCAGCAATGACACCCTTTGCACGTTCTTCGTCACTTAAGTTAATAATTTTATTATAAGCACCGCGTAATTTGAATGAAAAAACGGGCTGTAAATCTTCACGTTTTAAATAAACTTGATTGTTTAAACGTTGAGATAAGGAAGGCGCGAAGTCTAACGGAGATTCTTCGGCAACGTCATAAACTTTGGCGCGTAAAATTCTTTCTATATATTGATGTATCATTGCTTAAACGAGCGCGTGTGCTTTTAGGTTAAACGCACATTATCCCACAGACGAGGAACTAGGCTGGTATAAATAATGGGGAGTTTTGAAAGGGAACTGAAAGATGAGATATTGAATCCATAAAAAAAGGCTTGGTAACGGCAAGTCACCAAGCCCTTTGTTTTACGCGCTAATCTTATAATTGAATAGAAGAAGGTGCGCTTGATACTTTTTGTTTAGAGCCATCTGGATCGTCCATACAGCCACTTAAACCAACAATCATTAGAGTCATTGCTAATAGAGATAATATTTTTTTCATAATAGATGCCTTTTATATTATAAGTTTACAGCTGGAAAGAAGAACCAGATTCAGTGTTTGAAGTTCTTTGTTTTGAACCATCAGGATCGTCCATACAACCACTTAAACCAACAATCATTAAAGTAACTGCTAATAGAGATAATACTTTTTTCATAACATCCTCCAAAAAGATTTTTATATTTATATTTATTATTTGGGCGTACTAAGTGTTAAGCACAGTGAATTTATATCATGGCTTAATGGAAAAAGGCAATAATAAAATTCATTTTAGAGCAAATTTATGTCTTTAGGTGCTATGATATTGATGCTTTTATTCTGCCATTTTGCGGTTCCTATTGTTTTCCATTTGCCTTTTAAGTTATTGTTTAATAAGTTATTTTCCCAGTTGCTGGGTGAGTGTATTTTTTTCAGCTTTATATGGAAAGTGGTGGTGTTCAGCTCAAGTTCAGACTTTGCGCCCCAAAAGGCTGTCACTTTCATGATAAATTTATGTAATCGGTGGTTATCTATATTAGGGGTAACGGCGATATTTGCCCACATTGAATGTACTCGTCCCCAGTTAGGAGCAGCAAGTCGCCCTTCTTCTGTCACAAACGGTAACCATTGCTCTGCACCCTCCTTATCAATATAAGTAATTGCCAATAAATGATCATAACCGTCAAAATGATCGTGAAGATAGAGCGCGTGAGGGGTAATGCCTACAAAGCCTTGGCTAATGAGGATTAGTGAGTTGCTCACACCTGCTAAGGTGCTAGTAATCAGTGATTTTTTAAGGTCTACATCTAAACGATATAACAGACCATAATGTATCGAGCTGTTAAGCTGAATGATAAATAAGATTATCAACACTTTTGCTAAGATGCGAATGTTTTTTTTCTGTTTTTGACTGTCTTGAGCCATAAACAAACGGTCGTAAAGCATCGGCTTGAGGTTGATGACTTTTATTTCGCAGCGTTCATCACAGCTCACTCTTTCTCTGGAATCAGCAATTTTACGGTATTTGCTATTTGCAAATTGAAAGATGAGAGGAAGTTTTAAACCATAACCTAATAACGCGCTATAACGCATTTTAATTAAAATTTGCGCATAAGTGGCAACGCCTGCATAGACCTTGTTATTTTTATCGACCGCATAAAGGTCGGTTAATAAAGTTTTTTCGTCTATAGCCGCTAATGCAGAGCAATCTGCGGCAAAGCTTTGCGCCCCTTTAAAGTCTATACAATTAAAAATATCAAAATGATTGAGCGTTAAGACGGTGCGATTGCATAATGGGCATTGTTCATCATAAAAAACGTCCAATAATGGCTGTTTTGCAGTCAACCATGTTCCTATTTTGCGGTAATAGGAGAACGGCAACATTAGCGTATAAAAAATCAGCATTCCCATGCCAAAAGGATAAATATTAAAACTAATGGTGATGCCGAAATGCAGTCCAAAACCAATTAAAAAATAAATAGGACGTAGTTTTTTTAAATGAAATAAAAAGATGAACGTAAATTGAAAAACCATAATCGTATAGCCGATGGTTTTTTGTAACCATTCAATATTTAGCAGCCACGACAGATTAATTGCCGACACATAATACGGCATCGAAGACGGCAGCCATGCCCCTAAACCATTACGCCAATGGGGCGCAAACATTTTATGAATTGCCGAGTCAAAATATAAAAAACCTAGGCAGATAATGACGGGTAAATAATAAACTAATACGCTGACGGTTGGCTTTGCATAACTGGAATAATGTACAAACGGTGTTTGTAATTTTCGGCGCAGATTATCAAATGCAAACGCTTTATCTAACGGCATGAAGATTAAAAAGAAATTTGCTCCAATCATAAATAGGTCAAAACCACCGTCAAAATCACGCTGCATGGGCGTAAAATGCACAAAGGTTATCCAAAAAATATAATTGGCAATGACTGCAAACTGGCAGCGATAGCCGACAATGATAAAGGCAGCAATGACCGCCCAAAGACATAAAAAAAAGGGAATCATTGGGAATTCGACATCCATATACGGGATAGGGTCGAAAATTAAATGATTAAAATATAATAAAAAGAAAACTTCTTGTAAGGTGATAAGGCCGAATAAAAGTCTGAATAAACCTATACCTGTGGCAGGAGCTTGTATTTGATGAAGTGCGAGGAGTTTTGATGAAAGTAATTTATACATTTTCTGGAAACAGAATGCCGAGAAAAAGATATAAATTATAGGGTATTTAACGAGGTTTCAATATGTTTAAAAACAAAGACCGCTGCTTATGCGATATAAGCAACGGTCTTAGCATAGATCAAACTGGTAAATCTTATTCTTCGTCTTCTGGCTCTGCAAAGACCCATTTTACGAAGAAATAGCCACCGGCAATAACTACTAATGCTGCAACCATGCCCTCTGGCTCTTTTAACATTTCTGTTATGTCTAAGATCGCTCCCATGAGTGTCCTACCTTATCTTGTTGTGTTGTGATATAAATAAATGTGCCATATTGTTTGGCACTCGCCTTACCTATATTACTTTAGAAGATTTTAAAGTCAAGATAAATTATATAAAAAAGTCTTTTGTTTTATAGGGTTTAATAGCCATGAAAGTAAATAGAAACAGCTTGTAAATTGCTATATTGGTATAATGCTAAAGTACCGATACGTCAATATTAATAACATGATAAGTAAGGTCTTCATTTATGGCTGTTTTATAATGGCAATGAGTGCTGTAGGGATGAAATGGCAAGGATTGAACAAAGTTGATTAATGACAATCACAGTGTTTTAATTATATTAGAGCTTCATTTTTAGATGAGTCGTTGTAGACTGTAAATATCTTCTCGTTTTAAGTTGAAAGCTTAAGGGGAGTTAAAGAAGTTTTTGGGGAGACTAAGTAATTGAGTAAAGTATTGAAAATATAAAAAATTTTATTCGGATACTTAAATATTTTTATAACAAAAAATAAAATAACAAGAGGTAAATAACATGGTTTTTGGTGGAATAATATCTATTTTAATCGCGATATGGATTTATAGAACGGCAGTTCAGGCTAAGACAGGCAACACTTTATATTGGGTTGCAGGTAGTGTCATTGTTTTCTTGGTAGTCCAAACAATAATGATTTATTTTAATGTGATGATTATTGAGATTTTTGATAAAGACATTAGTGATGTTTATGATAATGCTGGAGGGTTAGATTCTGTAAATGATAGTTCTGCGGGGATCCAATCAGGGACAGGTGGAACATTAATTGGTATCCTATTTGAGCTTACCCCTTTTATAGCCTCTTTTTTTGTTATTGCTGTTATCAGATTAATGCTGATGTTAAAACAGCCTTTCGCTTTCATGCCTTTATTTGGTGGCGTTAAAGAAACGTTTATTGCCATTGGTGAGAGCTTTAAAACTAGCGATCAAGCCGCAGCTGATGCCGCGCCTGAGAACAACGAAACAAAAGAGTAACACCTTGCTGTTTTTAGCACACAAAAGCCCAAGTGTTTAGCTTGGGCTTTTTTATGTTAAGAGCCAGTAATTTGACTCACTACAAATACAATCAATAACACAAATAAAATGGTCACGCCGATGCCGACAAAAATATAAGTAGAGGCACTACCACTAGCGAAATCTTTTTCTCTATTGTCCCGACTTTGCACGCCTGCAAATGCTGCAAGCACACTTTTAACAACCTCAATAAGAGTAGGCTTTGACATTATTTCTTCTCCTTTATAGATATGAGTAAATAATAATATATATTGATTACCGTTCGCGTAATGATTATATTCTTCTGTTGTCATTGATACCACCAACCCAGTCTAAGAAATAACATGAATAACAACGCATTATTAACCCAGCAACTTTCCGAACGCATTTTATTTTTAGATGGTGCGATGGGGACAATGATTCAAAGCTATAACCTTGAAGAAGAAGATTATCGCGGCGAGCGTTTTAAAGACTGGGAGTCTGATCTAAAAGGCAATAACGATTTATTATCGCTCACTCAGCCTGAGATTATTAAAGCCATTCATAAAGCCTATTTAGAGGCAGGCTCTGATATTGTTGAAACCAACACCTTTAACGCCACCACGATTGCGATGGCGGATTATCAAATGGAATCGCTGGCTTATGAGATTAATCATGATTCCGCACGACTTGCAAAAGAAGCCTGTTCAGAAGCAAGCCAAGAAACACCTGATAAACCACGATTTGTGGCAGGGGTTTTAGGCCCTACCAATCGCACCGCTTCTATGTCGCCTGAAGTTAATGATCCAGGTTTTAGAAATATTAGTTTTGATGATTTAGTTATCGCTTATACGGAAGCCACTCGCGGTTTAATAGACGGGGGGGCGGATATTATTCTGATCGAAACCGTGTTTGATACCTTGAATGCAAAAGCGGCAATTTTTGCGGTCGATCAATTTTTTGAAGACAGTGGGCAGAAATTGCCAGTGATGATTTCAGGGACGATTACCGATGCCTCAGGACGTACCTTATCAGGACAAACCGCCGCCGCCTTTTGGTATTCCTTACGCCATATTGAACCGATTTCAATTGGGTTTAATTGTGCATTAGGGGCGACAGAATTACGCCAATATGTTGATGAGCTTTCTAGCATTGCTGACACCTATGTTTCAGCGCATCCAAACGCAGGCTTACCGAATGAGTTTGGTGAATATGACGAAACGCCCGAAGAAATGGCCGCAGAAATTGGTGATTGGGCGGCCAATGGTTATCTGAATATTATTGGCGGTTGTTGCGGAACTTCTCCCGCGTATATTAAGGCCATTGTCGATGCCGTTAGCCAACATCCACCACGCAAAATTCCCGAATTAGAAAAAAAATGTCACCTCGCGGGCTTAGAGCCAATGAGCATCGGTGCGGATAGTTTATTTGTTAATATCGGCGAACGTACTAATGTCACAGGTTCAGCACGCTTTAAAAAGCTGATTATTAATGAAGATTACGAAACCGCCTTAAAAGTTGCACGCCAACAAGTGGAAAGCGGCGCACAAATCATCGACATTAATATGGATGAGGGGATGCTGGAGTCTAAAGCGGCAATGGTACGCTTTTTACATCTAATCGCTTCAGAACCTGATATTGCTAAAGTCCCGATTATGATTGACTCTTCTAAATGGGACATTTTAGAAGCGGGTTTAAAATGTATTCAAGGCAAAGGCATTGTTAATTCGATTTCCATTAAAGAAGGCGAAGAAAATTTCATCAAACAAGCCAAGCTGATTCGTCGTTATGGCGCGGCTGCGATTGTGATGGCGTTTGATGAAGACGGACAAGCGGATACTAAAGAACGCAAAGTCGAAATTTGTACCAGAGCCTATAAAATTGTGGTTGAGCAAGTTGGTTTTACACCCGAAGACATTATTTTCGATCCCAATATTTTCGCTATCGCGACAGGGATTGAAGAACATAATAATTACGGGGTGGATTTTATTGAAGCCACCCGCGAAATTAAACAAACGCTACCTCATGCAATGATTTCAGGCGGCGTGTCTAACGTCTCCTTTTCATTCCGAGGCAATAATCCTGTGCGCGAAGCTATTCACGCGGTATTCCTTTACCATACCATTAATGAAGGCATGGATATGGGGATTGTCAACGCAGGACAGTTAGCGATTTATGCGGACATTCCTGACGAATTACGCAACGTCGTTGAAGATGTGGTGTTAAATCGTGACCCTGAAGGCACAGAACGGTTATTAGAAATCGCTGAAAAATATCGCGGTGATGGTAAAGCCACCGCAAAAGTCGAAGATTTAGAATGGCGAACGTGGGAAGTCAATAAACGTCTGGAACAGGCTTTAGTCAAAGGGATGGCTGATTTTGTAGTAGAAGGTACCGAAGCCGCACGATTGGCTGCCGAAAAACCACTACACGTCATCGAAGGCGCGTTAATGGATGGCATGAACGTGGTTGGTGATTTATTCAGCGCAGGTAAAATGTTCTTACCGCAAGTGGTTAAATCCGCGCGGGTGATGAAAAAAGCCGTCGCGCATTTAATGCCCTTTATGGATGCTGAAAAAGATGGTGTTATCCAAACTAACGGCAAAATCTTAATGGCGACGGTAAAAGGCGATGTTCATGACATTGGTAAAAATATCGTCGGTGTTGTCTTACAATGTAATAACTACGAAGTCATTGATTTAGGGGTGATGGTTCCTGCTGAAACGATTTTAAAAGCGGCGCGTGATAAAAACGTCGATATTATTGGTTTAAGTGGTTTGATTACACCTTCCTTAGATGAAATGGTACATCTTGCCAAAGAAATGGAACGTCAAGGTTTTGAAATTCCCTTAATGATCGGCGGCGCGACGACTTCCCGAGCGCATACCGCCGTTAAAATTGAAGAAAATTATCATGGTACAACGGTTTATGTCGCCGATGCCTCACGCAGTGTCGGAGTAGCAAGCAATTTATTAAGTGATGAATTAAGACCTGCTTTCACAGAAAAGCTACGCGTCGAATATGCTGAAGTGCGAGAGCGTCATAAAGGACGTAAAGCCAAAACCCCACAGCATGATTTAACCGCAGCGAGAGCTAATCGGCATCCGTGGAAAGAATACACACCGCCAAAACCGTCTTTTTTAGGCACTAAGGTTATAGATAATTTTTCATTAGAGACCTTAGTCCCCTATATAGATTGGACACCCTTTTTTCAAACGTGGGAATTAACAGGGCGTTACCCTGCGATTTTTGAAGATAAGGTAGTTGGCATTGAAGCACGGAAATTATTTGATGATGCCCAAACAATGCTTAATCAAATTGTTACTGAAAAATGGCTATCAGCACGTGCCGTGATAGGTTTTTTCCCTGCTAATAGTCAAGATGATGATGTTATTTTGTATACCGATGAAAATCGTACTGAAACATTAGAAACCTTGCATCATTTACGTCAGCAAAATATTAAAGCACCAGGTCGAGCGAATTTTTGCCTGTCTGATTTTGTTGCGCCAATAGACAGTGGTAAAGCGGATTATATGGGTGGTTTTGCGGTCACAGCAGGTATTGGTATTGAAACTAAATTAGCGGAGTTTGCCGCCGATTATGATGATTACAGCTCTATTATGCTCAAAGCCTTAGCCGATAGATTTGCCGAAGCTTTTGCTGAATACATGCACGAAGTGGTTAGAAAAGATGCTTGGGGTTATGCAGAAGACGGGGCGCATAAAAATACGGATTTAATTAAAGAAGCCTATCAAGGCATTCGTCCTGCACCAGGTTATCCTGCGTGTCCCGATCATACTGAAAAAGCTAAATTATTTGAATTGTTGAATGTGACGGCGAATACCAGTATCGAATTAACGGAAAGCTTTGCCATGTATCCCACCGCAGCGGTGAGTGGTTGGTATTTT
>WTBX01000329.1 GCA_013138855.1 Methylococcaceae bacterium | reverse complement strand
TTATTTGGGGTGGAAGTAAACAAATACCAACAGCGAGTCATCTGGTATTAACACTGGTGCGAAAAAGTTATTTTATGAAATATGATAGCGAATATATTGATGATTTTATGCATCAAGTACAAAAATTTCCTGATGATGTGATTGCGTTACGTAAAAAATTCTATCGACAATTTCAAGAAAGTGATTTTGACTTATTAGGCAATGAACGCGCAATGACCGACTGGGCAACGCATCAAACTTATATTCCACTCGCTAATATGATGACGGCAGCGGCGATGATAGGCATTGATAGTTGTCCGATTGAGGGCTTTAATCGTCAACAAACTGAAGCCTTACTCGAACAGGAAATTAATATGAATCCTGATGAATTTAGTTTTTCTTATGCGTTGGCATTTGGCTATCGCAAAAATACCGCGCAAGTTAAGACCCGCCATACGATTGAGGAAGTAGTCGAGTATTATTTATGAGGCGTGATAAGGTTGGCGGTTGCAGTCTTTACTAAGGAATGAAGATTAAATAATATCCGAAACTATAAAATATATTTTCACCATGAAGCGCATGAAGAACATGAAGATGAAAGCTTTAAAACTTCATGGTTTATAAGTTTTACTAAGTTGACTGATATAGTTTCGTAAGTTATTAAAATCGCATTCCTAAAGCGTTCACTCTTTAAGTTTGTCGCAAGCTTTTTAATGATAGCCCTCATAAATTTTCTAAATGTCTAATATCAATTTATCTCACCATTCTCCTAATAAAAATGGCAAAAGATTAATTTATATCTTATTGATAAATATATAAAAAAGACAAATAACTTGCAATAAATACCAACTCGTTTAGTAGGGTATTGTTTACGATACCTATCGTTTCAAGTATGGTTAATAAACCCAGAGTCCTATTATGTGTTTTATATAGCGAATGGGAAGATTTATAGCTACCAATTTAAAGGTAAAGCTATTGCTTCTTAAAATTTGCTGTTTTTTATGGTTAAATGGTCACAGCCTCGGCTTTAGTTAACTGATGTTAGACATATGCGCTGCCTAATCAAAAAGTAGTCTAAGCTCTATTTGGCACATAAAAAATATGCCAGATTCATTTCACTTGCATTTCCTAAATAGGTTTTTTTTTGGCTAACACTCCCCCTATTAAACAATACCAGCGACTCATGGTAAGACCTCTAGTAGTCTTCGTTGCTTACTTTTTATTCATTAGCCCCTCATTTGCAGAGGATGAGAGTGTTGAATATAAAGTAAAAGCGGGTTATCTCTATAATTTCACTAAATTTGTTTATTGGCCGCAAAAAGAGTCTGCTACTTTCAATCTATGCATTGTTGGAGATGATCCGTTTGGCGATTTAACCAAACGTATTGAACAAAAAAAAGTACACGGAAAATCAATACGTTTTTTTCGCTATCCACAACTCAAAGAACCCTTTCAACATTGCGATATAATTTACTTTGCGGGCTCTGTTGAAAAAAAACTCATACAAAAAAATACATTTGATGGCATTTTAACGGTCGGTGAAAAAGAACCTTTTGTTCGGCAGGGCGGAATGCTTGCTTTTGTAATGAAAAATGATCGAATTAAATTACAAATCAATGTTCAAGCATTTAAAAAAAATGGCTTAGAAGTTAGCGGTAAACTAATGGAAGTTGCTGAAATTATTGAGGAAAGCCATGAATAATTTTATCCGCAACCTTTCTATTAAATGGAAACTATTCACTATTTTAATATTTTCCAGCTTGCTTTCATTACTATTAGCCGCTGTTCTATTATTTATTCTCGAAGTATTTGAAGTAAAAAAGGAAACTAAAAAAGAAATCTCTGCCATTACGACTTTAATTGCTAACCGAAGTACTGCGGCATTATCATTTGATGATAGCCATCTCGCCTTAGAAAACTTGCAAGCTCTAAATAAGTTTCCCACTGTCATTTCCGCCTGTATCTATACACAGCAAGGTCAATTATTTAGTGCCTTAGAAAAGAGTCAACAAGAAAGTTGCCCCTTATTATTTTTAGAGGCTGATACACATTTTCAGCAATTACAATTATTTGTTTATCAAAACATTTCAGTAGACAGTGAAAAATTAGGCGGAATTTTTGTACATGCCGACCTAACAGTTGAATTTTATAGAAGATTAAAATATATCGGCGTAGTGTTGACTATTCTTTTTATTGCTTCTGTTATTACTTTTTTATTAACGCTACCCTTTTTAAGGTTAATTTCAGACCCCTTGCTTAACCTACTTAATACGGTACATAAAATTTCTAAGGAAAAAAATTACGCGTTACGTGCAAGCAAAATCAATAATGATGAAGTCGGAGAGCTTGTTGATGCCTTCAATGGAATGATTGCTACTGTAGAATTGCAAAATAAATCACTAACCAGTGCTAAAGACCGTTATCTGGCTTTGTATGATAACAACCCAACTATGGTTTTTAATTTAAAATTGGATGGCATTATTGAGTCTGTTAATTATTTTGGTGCAAAACAATTGTACTCAAGTGCCAATGAATTGCAGGGACATTCTATTTTTGATTTTATTCACCCAGAAGATAGGGGTATTTCTAAAATCTTCTTAAAACTATGTATAGAGCATCCCAAACAAGTTCATAAGCAAGAAGTTAGAAAAGTTTGTCGCGATGATATTATTTGGGTAAGAGAAACAGCTCGTTTGGTCACAAATGAACATCAGCAACAAAACATACTTTTGGTCTGCGAAAATGTTACCGAAACCCACCTATTGAATGACAAAATAGCCTATCAAGCCAGTCATGATGCCTTAACTAGTTTACTAAATCGTAATCAATTTGATATCTGCCTACAGCAGGAAGTCTATATTGCCCATAAAGAGCGATTAGAACATGCGCTATGTTATCTAGATTTAGATCAATTTAAGGTCGTTAATGATACTTGTGGTCACCTTGCTGGTGATGAGTTATTACAACAACTAGCTAAACTTTTGCGAAAACAAATCCGTAGCGATGATTTACTTGCACGCTTAGGCGGAGATGAATTTGGAATTTTAATGCATAAATCTACTTTAAATCAGGCTTTTCAAGCTTGTGACAAGTTACGTAATGCAATTAAAGATTTTAATTTTGCTTGGGATGATAAAAGTTTTAGCGTTGGGGTTAGTATTGGTATTTCCGCAATTAACCGTTACAGTGGAAATGCAGTAAATGTGCTTAAAGAAGCCGATGCTGCCTGTTATGCCGCAAAAGAAAAAGGTCGCAATAGAGTACATATTTTTCGACCCGATGACGAAGAACTACTCTCAAGACAAGGAGAAATGCAATGGGTAGAAAAAATACAGGAAGGCATTCATAAGGATAGATTTTGTTTGTACGGGCAACTTATTTCTCCAATTGCAGATAGTAATGAAGGATTACATTTTGAAACCTTAATTCGTTATATAGATGATGCGGGTAACATAATTCCACCCGGTGCTTTTTTATCTGCGGCAGAACGCTACAACATTGCCTCTGAATTAGACCGTTGGGTCATTAATCATTTATTCAGCTGGATGGCTAATCAAACTGATTTTTTAAAACAACTCTCATTGTGTTCTATTAATTTATCGGGACTTTCCCTATCCGATGAACATATGCAAGATTTTATTGTTGAGATGTTTAAAAAATATCCTATTCCCACCCATAAAATTTGTTTTGAAATTACCGAAACCGCTGCCATCGCAAGCTTATCCTCTGCAACAGAATTTATTAATTTTTTTAGACGAATTGGCTGCTCATTTTCACTTGATGATTTTGGAAGTGGTTTATCATCTTTTGCCTATTTGAAAAATCTACCCGTTGATTTTCTTAAGATTGATGGCTTATTCGTGAAAGATATTCTTGATGATAAAATTGATTTAGCGATGGTACGCTCTATTAATGAAGTGGGACATGTGATGGGTAAAAAAACTATCGCAGAATTTGTGGAAAATGATGAAATATTGGCTTGTTTAAAAGAATTGGGCGTTGATTATGCCCAAGGTTATGGTATTAGAAAACCTGTTCCACTAGATGAATTACTCAAAAAGTGATAAAGGGGGGTAAATGATAAAAAAATTAATAAAACAATCCATTAATTATCTACTGATATTGTCTAGCTTAAGTTTAAGCTCTTTTGCCGTTGCTAATAATGATTTTCTTGAATTAAACCTTGAAGAACTCGCTAATATTGAAATTACCTCGGTGGCTAAAAAACCGCAAAAACTCAGTCAGGCAGCTTCCTCTGTTTTTGTACTAACGCAAGAGGATATTAAACGCTCAGGTGTGACAACTATTGCTGATGCTCTACGAATGGTACCAGGTGCTCAAGTTGCTAAATTAGACGCTAACAAATGGGCAATTTCGATACGTGGATTTAATGATATTTTCGCGAATAAATTGTTAGTGTTAATGGATGGGCGCAGTGTTTATTCACCTTTTCTTGGCGGAACCTATTGGGATACTGTTGATACGATTTTGGAGGATATAGAGCGTATCGAAGTTATTAAAGGACCTGGCGGCACTTTATGGGGGGCTAATGCGGTTAATGGGGTAATTAACATCATCACTAAAAATGCAAAAGATACTCAGGGAGGATTAGTCAGTGCTTTAGTCGGTGATGAAGAACGTGGCAAATTTGCAATGCGTTATGGTGGCGAAATCACGCCAGAGCTTAAGTATCGAATTTATGCAAAAGCCTTTGAAAAGGATGAAGCTGAAAATGGCGTTGATGATTGGCGTATGGGACGCGCGGGTTTTAGGATGGATGCAGAGCCTAGCGATAAAGATAAATTAACTTTCCAAAGTGATGTTTATGTCGGTGAAGAAGGCGAACGTGCCGAATCAGATAGTTTTGGAATGTTTGCTAGTAAAACCGATGTTTTAGGTGCGAATGTATTGTTTCGGTGGAATAGAGAATTAGAGAATGACTCTGATTTAAGTCTTCAAGTTTATTATGACCGCACGGAACGTGAACATTTTTATGTCACTGATAAACGCGATACTGTCGATATTGATTTTCAACATCGTTTTCAAAGCTTTTGGAATCAGGAAATAATTTGGGGATTAGGTTTTCGTTATATTGATGATGAAACCACCGCAGGCACTATTATTGCATTGAATCCTACTGACCGTTCAGATCAAATTTACAGCGCGTTTATTCAAGATGAAATTAGTTTAATTAAAGACCGTTTAATTTTAACCTTAGGTTCAAAATTTGAACACAATAGTTATACAGGGTTTGAATATCAACCCAGTGCGCGTTTACTCTGGAAAATAGCTGAACAGCATAATGTCTGGGGAGCTGTCTCGCGAGCGGTTAAAGTTCCTTCACGAATAGGACAAGATATTATTATACAACGAGGTCTTTTATCACCTACGTTAAGTTTAAATATTTTAGGTGATAAAGATTTTACTTCAGAAGAATTGCTTTCCTATGAATTAGGTTATCGTTTTTTAACTAAAAATTTAACCTTAGATGTCAGTTTGTTTTATAACCTTTATGATCGTCTTCGTTCGTTAGAACTAGGCACTATTATTCCTGGTAATCCTAATGTTTTCCCCTTGGTGATTGATAATAAATTACGCAGTGAAGTTTATGGTGCGGAAATAGCATTAAGCTGGCAAGTTATGGATTCTTGGCGTTTACATGGGGCTTATTCCTATGTTCAAATGCAAATCCATAAATCTTCTGATAGTAGTGATATTACTGAAGAGCAAGATGAAGGCGATACGCCTCATCATCAAGCGAGTCTTCGTTCTTTATGGCAACCTCACCCAGACTGGCAAGTTGATACCACGCTGCGTTATGTCGATATGATTAAAGAAATCCCTTTCACAAATAAACCAGCCGTAAAATCTTATATCATGCTAGATTTACGCTTGGCATGGCAATTTAATGAAAACTTGGAGTTATCCTTGATTGGACAAAATTTATTAGGAAAACATCGTGAGTTTAGAGGCTCTACGGTTGATACGCAGGCGACTGATGTTGAGCCTAGTGTGTTTTTTAAAGCAGACTTTCATTTTTGATGGACAAATTAATGAGGCAATCCGTTGGTTATTTATTGATATTGTATAGCTTAAATTGTTTCGCGATAGATAATAGCAATATTGAGTTTCTTGAATTAAGTCTTGAAGAATTAGCAAATATTGAAATCACCTCCGTTGCTAAAAAGCCACAAAAACGCAGTCAAGCGGCATCGTCTATTTTTGTGTTAACGCAAGAAGATATTCATCGTTCGGGTGTCACGACTATCGCTGATGCCTTACGATTAGTACCAGGCGTTCAAGTTGCTAAACTTGATGCAAATAAATGGGCAATTTCAATCCGTGGATTCAATGATATTTTTTCCAATAAATTATTAGTCTTAATGGATGGGCGCAGCGTTTATTCACCTCTTTTTGGGGGAACTTATTGGGATGCTGTCGATACCATTTTGGAAGATATTGAGCGTATTGAGGTTATTAAAGGGTCTGGTGGAACTATATGGGGTGCAAACGCGGTTAATGGGGTTATTAATATCATTACTAAAAATGCAAAAGATACTCAGGGAGGGTTGTTAAGTGTTTTAGTAGGTAATGAAGAGCGCGGAAAAATTGCTATGCGTTATGGGGGCGAAATCACCCCTGAATTGAATTATCGTGTCTATGCGAAGGGCTTTGAAAAAGATGAAGCTGAAAATGGTAGTGATGATTGGCGTATGGGACAAGCAGGTTTTAGATTTGATGCTCAAGCAACCGCTAAAGATAAGCTCACCTTACAAAGTGATGTCTATATAGGTGAAGAAGGCGAGCTTGCAGAATCCTTAGATTTTGGAACATTTCCTAGTGAAACCGAGGTTTTTGGGGTAAATGTATTGTTTAAATGGGATAGAGCATTTGATGATGATTCTAATTTAAGCTTTCAAGCTTATTATGATCGTACTGAACGCGAGCGTTTTTATCTCAGTGATATACACGATACTTTAGATGTTGATTTTCAACATCGTTTTCAAACATTTTGGCAGCAAGAAATAATATGGGGCTTAGGATTTCGTTATATTGATGATGAAACTACGGCAGGAACCTTAATGTCCCTTAATCCAACTGATCGTTCAGTTCGTATTTATAGTGCCTTTATTCAAGATGAAATCAGTTTAATTAAAAACCGTTTGATTTTAACAATCGGCTCAAAATTTGAACATAATAGTTATACAGGTTTTGAATACCAACCGAGTGCGCGTTTACTTTTTAAAATAAATGAGCAACATAGTATTTGGGGAGCGGTTTCTCGCTCTGTTAGAGTGCCAGCGCGGGTAGAGCATGATTTCACTTTAAAGCGGAAAGCTCTCTCTTCTAACTTAAATTTAAATGTTGTCGGAAGTAAAAATTTTAAACCAGAAGAATTGCTTGCCTATGAGCTAGGTTATCGTTTTATAAATAAAGCGATAACTTTGGATGTGAGTTTATTTTATAACAATTATAATAATCTGCGCTCTATTGAACCCGCCAGCATTGTCGCGGGTAACCCTAGTGTTTTACCTTTTTTTGTGGAGAATAAATTAGACAGTGAAGTTTATGGTGCAGAAGTCGCGTTAAGCTGGCAAGTTATGGAGTCATTGCGACTGCATGGTAGCTATTCTTATGTGCAAATTCAATCGCATCCCCTTGTTGGTAGCCGAGATACCACTGAGGAACGTGATGAAGGGGATACGCCACATCATCAATTTACCATTCGTTCCTTATGGCAACCACATCAGGACTGGCAAGTTGATACCACGATACGCTATGTGGATATGATTAAAGAAGTACAATCTCCCGTTACTTATAAGCCAGCGGTAAAGTCTTATGTTACTTTGGATTTACGGTTAGCATGGCAATTTGATAAGAATTTGGAGTTTTCATTAGTAGGGCATAATTTATTGGGTAAACATCGTGAATTTAGAAACTCTATCGCCGATATACAGGCGACCGATGTAGAACCTAGTGTATTTTTTAAAGCTGACTTTCATTTTTAATCGCGTCGGAGAGTCGTCTGCCAGACGACTTCTCAAACGGTGGAAGATTCACAAGATAGGGCAGGGGAGTTTCAACTCAATTAAATATTAGTTTTACTTCTTCTACTCTTTCTATTTGATGAGGAGGTATGTTTATCCCCTTGAGTATTATTTCTTTGGCCTGATTGATTCGACCGAGAATTTCTTTGAGATTTAGCTTTTTTGGGGCTATTGCTAGCGGCTAAAGAAATAGGCGTGTAACCTGTGTCTTTGACACGCGGAATTTCCTGTTTTAATAACTTTTCAATGCCGACCAATAATTTTATTTCGTCTTCACAAACAAGAGAAATCGCCACGCCTTCTTTTCCAGCACGTCCTGTGCGTCCAATTCGATGTACATAATCTTCAGCAACCATCGGTAAATCATAGTTAACAACATGAGGTAAATGATCAATATCTATGCCACGCGCCGCAATATCAGTGGCAATTAAAGCAGTGATACTACCGTTTTTAAAGTCTGATAAGGCCTTAACGCGTGCAGATTGGCTTTTATTTCCATGCAACGTAGCACAACGAATGCCATCATGTTTTAACTGTTTACCTAAACGCTCTGCACCGTGTTTAGTGCGTACAAATATTAATACCTGTTTCCAATGACCATTGCCAATTAAATAGGCTAATAACTCACGCTTATTTTCACGTTTAATTCCGTAGACTAATTGATCAATACTTTCGACTGTCGAATTACTCCTCGCTACTTCTACTTCAACAGGGTTATTAAGTAACTGCTTCGATAGGGTTTTAATTTCGTTAGAAAAGGTCGCTGAAAATAATAGGTTTTGGCGTTTTTTAGGTAATAGGCTAATAATTTTGCGAATATCTCTAATAAAACCCATATCAAGCATACGGTCGGCTTCATCTAAAACAAGATACTCTACCTGAGACAGATTTATTTTTCGCTGTTGAGCTAGATCTAATAAACGCCCTGGTGTGGCAACAACAATATCTGCACCACGGTGTAAGCGTTTAATTTGTGAGTTGATATTGACACCGCCAAAAATCTGTTCAGAAATTAAATGGGTGTTTTTGCCATAAGTTTTAAAGCTTTCATATACCTGCATCGCTAGTTCGCGTGTCGGTGTTAAAATTAAAGCTTTGATGGGGCGTGGTTTTTGTGAAGATACTTGCTTGGAAAGTATCTCTAAAATTGGCAAACTAAAACCCGCTGTTTTCCCCGTGCCTGTTTGCGCGGCGGCTCGAATGTCATGTCCTTCTAAAATTGCAGGAATTGCTTGCTGTTGAATCGGGGTGGGAGTTTCGTAACCTTGTTCTGCAACAGCTTTAAGTAAAGAAGGGGATAATCCAAGTTGGGAAAATAGCATAGTCAATTTAAGTATGAAACAAGCAAAACCGTACAGTATATCAACTTTATTGCTTATAGCGTTATAAGTATTTATTTTTAATATACAATTAATATGAAATAAAGCACAAATAATGACGAATAAATGTCCACGAAAGACATGTTATTCTTTTGTTTAAGGCAAACTAGAAAACCGTTGAAACGGTTTTTTCATTGATGAACATAGCCCACGGCTTAAGCCGTGGGCTATGTGAAAAGCACAAACTCAACCGTTTTAACGGTTTATCGAAATGTTAGAATAATTATGCGGGCATATCGCTGAGCAAACGGTTAAAGCACCGAAAGCATATTATCCAACGATTTTTTAGCGAACATGGCATCTTCAGTCTCTACTTTGATTTGGTTTACAACCACACCGTTGACTAAATTTTCCAATACCCATGTTAAGTGCTGTGGATCGGTTCTAAACATTGTTGAACACATACTTAAAGTTGCCGACATAAAATGCACGTTTTTACCTTCTGCTTTACATTCATCATGCAAACGATTGACTAGGTTTAATTCCGTTGCTACTAACCAGCGCGTATTTGGTTCAGCTTCACGCACGATTTTTAAAATATTTTCAGTTGAACCGATATAATCCGCTTTTTGGCAGACTTCAAAACACGCTTCTGGATGCGCAATAACTTTAGTTTCTGGATATTGTTTTAAAAATTCGTCGATATGTTCAGGCTGAAAAACCTGATGCACTGAACAATAACCTTTCCACAAAATCATTTTTGCGTTTTGGATTTCTTCAACCGTTAAACCACCTTGCGGCTTATCAAAATCCCAGATCACCATATCTTCTAATGGAATGCCCATTTGATGGGCAGTAGTACGTCCTAAATGTTGATCAGGGAAAAAAAGGACTTTTTCACGCTTAGCAAAACTCCATTCCAGAATTTTTCCTGCATTAGATGAAGTACAAACAATGCCTTCATGACGACCACAAAAGGCTTTTAAATCTGCCGCCGAATTAATATAAGTAATCGGCGTGACTTGATTTTCAACATCAATAACTTTGGCTAATTCATCCCAGCAACGCTCGACATTAATTTTATTGGCCATATCCGCCATTGAACAGCCAGCCGCCATATCAGGCAGAATAGCAACTTGTTCAGGACGCGATAAAACATCAGCGACTTCCGCCATAAAATGTACACCGCAGAAAACAATATATTCAGCTTCTGATTGGGCGGCTTCACGGGAAAGTTTTAAAGAATCACCTGAAATATCAGCATGTTTAAAGACAGAATCACGTTGATAATGATGCCCTAAAACAATACAGCGTTTGCCAAGTTTTTCTTTAGCGGCTGTGATGCGAGTGTCGCATTCTTCATCGGATAATAGGGCGTAGTCTTGGATGGGGAGGGCTGTTGTATTCATATTGTGTGAGAGTTATGGTAATTTTTCAGGGTTTTGACGATTATCAAAGACTGAAAAAATATAAATAATGTTATCTTCAAGTAAATAATACAAGCTATAAGGGAAACGTTTTAAAAGAGTTCTACGCAAGTTTTTATGCGTTTTAGGGTAAAGCAATGGGTTATGTTGAATTTTAATAATTGAGTCTTCTAAATTATCAAGAAAATCATACCCTAAACCTGTTTTTTGTTGTTCATACCAATTAAATGCTGCTTTAACATCTTCTTTAGCTCTAGTTTTATAAACAAGCTCTTTCATAAAGAATTTCTTAATTCTGCATGAAACTCTTTATAAGGTGTGTGTTCCTCTGTTTTTGTTTTATGTTCTAAAAGCCGTTTATCAAGCTCTTCTTTTTGCCATTGAGGAATATCTAAACTTTTATCAAAAGCTTCCAACATGGCTAAAATTTGTTGCCATTCTATGTAAGGTAGGATGACTGATTGTTTATTCGATTTTTCGTCAACAACAAAATTTGGATGAAATTCCAGCATATTCTGCCTCCTGATATAAAATTAAAAACTGTAGAAAACCTCGCAGGTTTTAAAAACCTGCGAGGTTTAAAGCTTAGTCTTGCTTCGGTTCTTCTTTAACAGTCGCTTTACGCAATTTAATCCCTAACTCACGCAATTGCA